>NZ_MRBY01000001.1 GCF_001904615.1 [Limnothrix rosea] IAM M-220 | reverse complement strand
CCCAATGTCCCCGTGCCTCCCCCTCTCCGTGTCTCCCTATTTCAATGTCCCCGTGTCTCCTTTTCCCTGAAGCATTGAGGCGAAATCCTTAACCCAAACTGAGGTTGATCAAAGCAAATTTCTTCGCATCCATTATGTGCCCAATTCAGCTTTCATGCCCCTCTGTCTTTTGAGCAAACTGTAAGCAGGTACTAGGCGGGAAAGCCGTTAGTTTCTAAATAGTTGCGGATATCATCAAAAGTTTCCCAAGGGACATAATTTGTTTTGCCTTCTTGGTCGAGGTAGTCGCGCAAATGTCTGCGGGCAAATACTAAATCTGCCTCCAGCGCCATATTAATGTCCGTCAATGAATCACCGATGGCGATCGCCTTTTGGTATTGGTACTTTGCCATCACCTGAACCTTTTCAACCAATTCCGTGCCTCCCTCAAAGGGCGAGATAATAGTAAAAAATTCGTCTTGGGTATCAATGTTCATGGCAGCAACCGTTTCAATATGGGCACGGTGGGGTTGACCATCTGTACCCATACGAGCCAATACGCGCTCGACCATTGCCACCAAACCACCAGAAACAACAACACAAGGCACTTGATTCGCAGTCAAAAATTGCAAGAACTCACTAAAGCCCGGTCGCGTTTGCTTATCGTTCACTTCATCGACAAAAGCGGGAAAACGCTCGGAAGGAATGGCTTCGAGGATCGTTCGCACACCTTCTCGCAAGGTGATTTCGCGATGGTAGAGCTTCGGCAGAATATCGACAGAAATTTCAGGCGCAAATTTTCCTAGGGCATCGCCAAAGGTATCGGCAGTCGTAATCGTGCCGTCGAAATCGCAGAAGACAATTGTTTTTGCGTCCATGAAGTTTTGTAAAGTGAGTGTCCCGAAAATTATAAACGTCCCCACTAATTTTGCAAGCTGCCGGATAACCCTAGTCAAGATCTCCACAAAAAAATCTCCCCAATATATTGGAGAGATTGACTGGGTTGATTGAAATTAGGCCACGCTTACAAGGTGACTCTAATCAAAGCATTTCAGAAATTATTTGATAAAGAGCATTTCCTGGTAGGTGGGAAGGGGCCATGCGCTGTCTGCCACAAGTCCTTCGAGGGCATCTGCAAAGCCACGTACTTCATCCATCATGGGACGAAGTGTGCCTGCACAGTATTGCATGTGCTCTTCGGTAGAATCGAAATCTTCCTTGGCGATCGCCGCTTCCAGTTTGTCCGCAGACGCAACGAGATCATTAGCAAGACCTGCAACAGTTTCAGCGATGGACTTGTCGAGGGAAATGCCCATATTGCCCAGCTTCGCACTAGTGTCAGCCAGCTCAGAAAGATAAGAAATCGCTGCAGGGTAAATCATGGTCTTCGCCACATCGACGACTACCTTAGCCTCCACATCAATGGACATGATGTATTGCTCAGCGTAAACTTCAAAACGACTTTCTAGCTCGATGGGGGTCAACACACCCGTATTCTTGAATAGCTGACTAATACTTTCATCCTTGAGCCAAGGTAGAGCATCCGCAGTGGTGGGAAGGTTCTTAAGACCCCGCTCTTCCACGGCCATTTTGTGCCACTCTTCGGAGTAGCCATTGCCACCAAAGATCACAACACTATGCTTTTCCATGATTTCCTTCAGGACAGTGAGGATAGCATCGCTCAGTTCAAGGCCTTTAGCCAACTCTGCTTCGAGGCGATCGCCAACCCAAGTCAAAGAATCAGCCAACATCGTATTGAGGGCGATTAAGGGGCCCGCAACAGATTGACTAGAACCCACAGCACGGAACTCAAAGCGATTACCAGTGAAGGCAAAAGGAGAAGTACGATTGCGATCGCCAGCATCCTTAGTCAGAGAAGGCAGAACAGCAACACCAAGATCCATCACACCCTTCTTCTTAGAATCAGCAACAGAGCCATTCTTAATTTGCTCAAATACTTCCTCAAGCTGAGAACCAAGGTAAACAGACATAATCGCCGGAGGCGCTTCATTAGCACCAAGACGGTGGTCATTACTCGCATTCGCAATCACCGCACGCATCAAAGGACCATACTTGTGCACACCACGAATCACAGCACCACAGAAGACGAGGAACTGAGCATTCTCATGGGGAGAATCACCAGGATCAAGGAGATTACCTTGGGTAGGATTACCCACAGACCAGTTAACATGCTTACCAGAACCATTGATACCAGCAAAAGGCTTTTCATGGAGAAGACACATAAAACCATGCTTCTTCGCAGTAGCCTTAAGGGTCGTCATAATGAGCTGCTGGTGGTCACTGGCCACATTAGCCGCTTCAAAAACAGGCGCAATTTCAAATTGGCCGGGAGCAACTTCATTATGGCGAGTCTTAGCCGGGATACCGAGCTTATAGAGCTGAGTTTCAACATCTTGCATAAAGACCTGAACACGCTCAGGAATAGCACCGAAGTAGTGATCATCAAATTGCTGACCCTTAGCCGGAGCCTTACCGAAAAGAGTACGACCAGCAAGAACGAGATCAGGGCGTTGGTACGCAAAATTAGAATCAACGAGGAAATACTCCTGCTCAGCACCACAGCTGGAGTTAACGCGGGCAATATCCGTGTGACCAAGAAGCTTCAACACTCGCTCTGCCGCTTCGTCCATCGCATCAATAGAACGGAGGAGAGGCACTTTCTTATCGAGTGCTTCCCCAGTCCAAGAGACAAAAACCGTTGGAATACAGAGGGTAGACCCATTCTCT
The DNA here is from genome assembly GCF_001904615.1 of [Limnothrix rosea] IAM M-220. NCBI lineage: Bacteria > Bacillati > Cyanobacteriota > Cyanophyceae > Chroococcales > Geminocystaceae > Picosynechococcus > [Limnothrix rosea] IAM M-220. The sequence continues at coordinate 181,409 of NZ_MRBY01000001.1, read as the reverse complement.
GTTTCCATAATGTAGGCAGGGCTAGTCACATCCCATGCGGTGTAGCCACGGGCTTCAAAGGTGTCACGGATACCACCGTTAGGGAAGGAAGAACCGTCAGGCTCACCCTGTACGAGAAGCTTGCCAGAAAATTCGGAAATAACTTTACCTTCACCTTGAGGGGAGATGAAGCCATCATGCTTCTCTGCCGTCAAGTTTGTCATTGGGTAGAAGACGTGAGCGTAATAAAGAGCGCCCTTCGAAATAGCCCAGTCGCGCATTGCGGTTGCAACGGTTTCCGCGATGGATGGGTCAAGCTTCTCGCCTGTCGTAATTGTCTTTTTAATAGACTTAAAAACAGACTTAGGAAGACAAGCCTGCATTTTACTCAGGTCAAATACGTTCGTTGCCCAAATCTCCTCTAGGGAAGATGGGGCACTACAACCGATGGGAGTACGGCTGATAATTTGCTGAACGGCTTGAACGCGTGCTTCGTTTCCAGTCATAGGTTTATTTATAGGTCTAACCGCCTAATAGTACTCAAGGGAACTACCCAAAAAAGATAATCTCTATACAGAATGATGATTTATTAACAATGTACTCTAACGGTCTATTTTTGTTGTCTTTTTGAAAAAAACCAGCGAATCAGTAATTTTTCGAGCTCTACCCAGACGAACATCAAAGTACTAAAGCCGAGGCAAATGGCTAGTTGGGTCATGGTCAGGAGCTGGGTCTCAAAAAAGTTGCGTAGGGGGGCAATGTATATCAATGCGAGTTGTAGTAGTGTCGTACCGAGTACAGCCCAAATCAAATAGGGGTTACGGAAAAAATCTAATTCGAGGGTGAGACGGGTACGGGAACGGGCGGCGATCGCATGACCCATTTGAGAGAGGCACAGGGTAGTAAATACCATTGTTTTCCAGCTATCGGCATCGATACCGAGTTCGGGATAGTTGAAGGCGATCATCATTAGGGAAATTGTAATAATCGCAAAAACAATGCCGACGCGTACTATATAAAAACCCAATCCCCTTGCGAAAATGCTCTCCTGGGGGCTAAAGGGGCGGCGCTCCATCACATCAGGTTCTGCTGGTTCGACGGCAAGGGCAAGGGCTGGCACACCATCGGTCACAAGGTTCATCCAGAGAATTTGTAGGGGACTTAGGGGCACTGTGGGTAAGGCGAGGAGGGGCGCTGCGGCAATGGTCAACACTTCGCCGACATTGCTACCTAAAATGTATTGGATGAAATGGCGGATATTGGTAAACACTACTCGTCCTTCTTCGGTGGCGGCGACGATGGTTGTGAAGTTGTCATCGAGCAAAACCATATCACTGGCTTCTTTACTGACATCTGTGCCTGTAATGCCCATGGCGATACCAATATCGGCTTTTTTAAGGGCTGGGGCATCGTTCACACCGTCGCCCGTCATCGCCACAAACCGACCGTTAGTTTGTAGGGCTTGGACAATGCGCAGTTTGTGTTCTGGGGAAACGCGGGCATACACACTGACATCGCCGACAATGGTTTCTAATTCTGGTTGGGACAGTTTTTCGAGTTCAATGCCTGTGAGACTTTTGGTGTTGGCATCGGCAATGCCTAGGTTTTGGGCGATCGCCTTGGCTGTAAAGGGATGATCACCGGTAATTATGATGGGACGAATCCCGGCGGCTTTACATTTCACGACCGCATCACGAACTTCGGGGCGAGGCGCATCGAGCATTCCCACTAGGCCAAGCCACACCATATCTTTTTCGGCAGTATCGTCATCTTGAGAAGTGGGAATTTCTGCTAAACGACGATAGCCAAATCCCAAAACCCGCAAGCCCCGCTGGGCAAGGTGTTCATTGCGCTGGAGGATTTCCCGGCGATCGCCCTCTTCTAGTTTTTGAATACCACTGTTCGTCTGGTATTGCAGACATCGCGCCAAAATTATCTCCGGAGAGCCTTTGCAAAATAGCTCATAGACAAACTCGTCACCCTCTGTGTCTTGAGGATTTCTGCCGATGACACTCATGCGTTTACGCTCCGAGGAAAAGGGGAATTCTCCTAATCTTTGCCATTGCTTCGGCATTTCTGTGTAGTGCGGATGACCCTTAGCCGCTAGCGCTAATAGGGCTCCTTCTGTGGGGTCACCAATAACCTGCCACTCTTTTTCTTGCTGACTCAGATTAGCGTCGTTACAGAGTAAACAACCTAATAAAAGCTGTTGGAGGGCAGCATCGCTTTGGGGGGCGATCGCCTCACCGCGTCGAATAAAATCCCCTGCTGGCGCATAGCCATTACCTGTCACTCGGAAGGCATGGTCAAGGGTTTCCACTTCCTGCACCACCATTTTGTTTTGGGTGAGAGTTCCGGTTTTATCGGAACAAATCGTATCGACAGAACCAAGGGTTTCAACGGCGGGTAATTTACGAATCAAAGCATTACGTTTCACCATGCGCTGGGTGCCGATCGCCAAAGTCACCGTAATCACAGCAGGCAACCCCTCCGGCACAACAGCCACCGCCATACTCAAGGAAACCTCAATCAATTCTTTCAAGCGGCTGAGATTTCCCACCTGCCAACAGCCAATCACCACCACGAGCACCACAATGACAATGGAGCCAGTGACCAAGACATTACCGAGCTGTGCCATCCTTTTCTGTAACGGCGTATCCTCCGATTCGACCCCCTGGAGCATCGTGGCAATATTGCCCAGCTCCGTTGCCATCGCCGTGGCTGTCACCACAAACTTACCCCGCCCCTTTAAAACCTCTGTGCCCGTGAACACCATATTGAGGCGATCGCCCAAACTTTTTTCCGTAGTAAAGCCCCCAACATTAACCTCTTTCACAACAGGCGTAGCTTCACCAGTTAACGCCGACTCACGAATTTGTAAATTTGCCGCCTCCAACAAAACACCATCAGCACAGAGCTGGCTCCCAGCCTCAACAAACACAATATCCCCCGGCACAACCATTTTGCCGTCAATTTCTTGGATCCGCCCATCCCGCAGCACCCGAACCTTAGGGGACGACATTTTTTTTAGGGCCGCTAGGGCTTTTTCCGCACGGCTCTCCTGCACAAACCCCAAAACCCCATTGATCACCACAATAGCCAGAATGGCGATCGTATCCTTAAACGGAAAAGAGCCAGACTCAAACCCCCCATTACGTAGATCCGTAAAATCCAAGACCCCAGAAACAATCGCCACCACGATCAACATCAGTAGCATGATGTCCTGGAACTGATCCAACAAAATTTTCCATTGAGATCGCCCTTTTCCCTCTTGTATCTCGTTGGTGCCATGAACCAGTAAACGTTGTTGCGCAGTCTCCTGATCTAGACCCAGTTGGGGATCCACCTGTAACTGTTCGAGAATCTTTCGAATACTTGTTTGATACCAAGGCAAATGCTGTTCTGATGAATCAAAAGAAATGGAAGAGTCACGCACAATAAATACTCAATATGACGAAAAATAAATTATTTAGTCATCATAATACTTGTCTTTTCTAAACTGTGTAGACTGGCGAAAATCATGAAGATTTGTTATAATAAATATGAGCAACTATCGTACTTTTCAAAACACTGAAATGTAACGTCTTAAGTCTTTTGCCCATAGGGCTTTCGGGATTGTGAAATAATTAAAGTGTGAGTTAAAAAAGCACTTATTTATTTTGAGTTTATTGATTATATTTTTTCGATTAATTGATTTCGGGAATAGGTGCGGTAGGGGTTGAAGGAGAATATGTCTTTTTGCCTAGAAAGCAAAGATACAAAATCCCCCAAAAGTTTAACAACGAAGTATGAGGAGTAATATCTATGAAACGCTTATTTTTAGTATTAGCTGCGATCACAGCAACATTGGCGATCGCCAGACCTGCGAACGGTGAAAATCCAGACCATGTCCGTCAGCTTTTAGAAACGGGCGCTTGCCAAGGCTGTAATTTAGTAGGGGCAGAGCTAGCTGGTGCGCATTTGATCGGTGCTGATTTGCGGGATGCAAACCTCAGCTATGCAAACCTAGCCCATGTGAACCTTGAGGGTGCGGATTTGACGGGTGCAAATCTAGCGGGTGCTGATATGACCGAGGCATTTTTAACTAATGCAGTCCTCAATGATGCTCGTTTAGATCGCGTTGATTTCACTGCCGCAAAAATGTACGACACTCTTGTAATGGGGGCATCGATGGAAGACTTGACCTTGACTGATGCTGAAATCTTCAACACAGGTATTAGCGTCGGTGGCAGCTACGAAGAGTTTGTGCCGGGTGAAGAGTAATTTTACTCTGCCTTACATGTCGTACTTGCATTTCAATGAAAGTTATAGTCCTTGCCGCCTAGATAATGGCGATCGCCCTTCAGCAGTGTGACAAACTCTGTATGATTTGGGAGAACTATTGCGGTTGTCGACTGTGACGGAAAAAATAACAAAACAAGACTGGTGGCTACTCGGACTTTGGGTAGCCATCGGTTTTTGTTTGCGGTTTGGGAATCTGACGCTCAAACCCGTATGGGGAGATGAGTGGGCAACCCTCGTTTTTAGTTTGGGTGCAGGATTCCGAGGCATTCCCTTCGATCAGCTTATTAGCCAAGAGATTCTGTTATCACCGCTTAAATTTGACGCAACCACTTCTCTCAATTTTGTTACCAGCAGTCTTTTAACTGAAAGTAATCACCCGCCTCTGTACTTTTGGCTAACGCATTTGTGGCTCAGGCTATGGTCAACGGATGGAGGGTTTATTTCAATCTGGGTCGGGCGATCGCTGAGTGCGCTGTTTGGTGTCGCGTTAATTCCAGTCGGTTTTGGCTTGGGTTGGTTTTGTACAAAGATGCGTCGAGTCGCTCATTTTTTTGCCGTGGCGATCGCCATTTCACCTTTCGCCGTTTATTTATCCCAAGAAGCCCGTCACTATAGCTTGGCACTCATTTGGGTTTGTCTTTCTTTAGGCTGTTTAGTCGCAATTATTCGCGCAGTAAAAGCAGGGCGATCGCCATCCTTTCAGCTTATTATTTTTTGGCTAATCGTGAATGGTTTTGGCATTGCCAGCCATTTTTTTATGGTGTTGCACATTTGGGCAGAAGGGTTAGTGCTACTCCGTTTTTATGTTGCAGATTCCGGTTTTTCGCTACGTAAGCCGAACACATTTCAAGCATTTTTAACGCACATATTCAAAGCACCCTGGCGAAGGGTAATGCTGGGTTTACTCGCCAATGTTGTGATGATTTCAATTTTGCTAGAAACCTGGTCTGGCAATTCCGACAGCAAATTAACGTCTTGGCTCAGTCAGGATTACGGTTTTAGCTTTGAGGCGATCGCCCCCATCGGTCGTTTGCTGCTGTGGCTTTGGGGAACCGCATTTACTTTTCCTCTCGAAGCACAATCAAGAATAATCGTAATCATTGCGGCGATCGCCCTTGTCGGCACATTTCTTTGGCTTAGTCCGCAGCTATTTCGAGCAATTCGAGTGGCTACAAAAAATTTAGAAAGCCGTATTTTCCTCAACGTGATTGGCGCGAATTTACTGACTTTTCTTGGTTTAATTTATGTCGCCAAACTTGATGTCAGCCTTGCGCCCCGCTACCAATTTATTTATTTGCCTGCTGTTCTTTTCCTAATCGCAACAGCATTAAATTATTTTTGGCAACAAAATAAAAAGCCTATAACCATTGCCATTTTGATTTTGATGTTTGTTGGTTCTTTAGCCACAAATTTTGACACCGCCTATCGCAAACCAGAAAATACACGGGCGATCGCCGCCTTTATCCAAACCCATCACCTTGCCGATCAACCTCTGGTCATTGCCACCCGCGATCGCAGCGCCGCCGAATTACGAACTCTTCTGGGTATTGCTTGGGCATTTCAAGAACAAAAAAACTCAATATCACCTCACTTTTTCATTCTCAGTGGCGACAATCGTAATCCCCAACCAATCTTGCAGCAGAGCACAGAGACTTTACAGAAGGATTTTGAACTGTGGATGGTTAATACCCCCGTCGCACCATCTGCCGAACAGTGCGATCGCCTAGCTGAACCGAAGGATAATATTTCCGGTTTTCATTACCGTCGCTTTCTTTGCCCCGTAGTGTTGCCAACCAGCAAAAAGAGCCTGTAACAGCTACAGACTCTTCATCACAAATTAATTGGCATCTAATTTACTAAGGATGTGATGCACTAGGATAACTTCACAAAAGCAACCAACACATCAGATCAACAGCTTTACGCCGCAGCAAGATTCGCCGCAACAAAGTCCCAATTAACCAACTCAGTCAAGAATGTGGAGATGTAGTCGGGGCGCTTATTTTGGTAATCAAGATAATAAGCATGTTCCCAAACATCCATCGTCAACAGAGGAGTTTGCCCCTCAGTCATGGGGTTACCAGCGTTAAGAGTCTTCGTTACTTTGAGCGTACCATTGTCAAGCACGAGCCATGCCCAGCCACTACCGAACTGGGTTCCGCCAGCTGCTTTAAACTCTTCGACAAACTTGTCAAAGCTGCCAAAGTCCGCATTAATCTTGTCTGCGAGCGCACCAGTAGGCTGACCGCCACCACCAGCTTTCATGCAGTTCCAATAGAAACTGTGGTTCCAAGCTTGAGCAGCATTGTTGAATAAACCTGACTTAGCGGGATCTTTGGCGATCGCCTTGATCACATCTTCAATGCTCTTGCCATCCAAATCAGTGCCTTCTACCGCTGCGTTGTACTTAGCAACGTAGCCAGCGTGGTGCTTGTCGTGGTGGAACTCAAGAGTGCTTTTGGAAATGTGAGGCTCAAGAGCTGTATAGTCGTACGGCAATGCAGGAAGTTCGTATCCCATAGTGATATTTCCTCGTGGTGTGTTCAAAATACTCCAGAGTTCCATATCTCAGGATGATTCTGAAGTAAGAGTTGTTCATAAAACTAAACACTTTGAATCTTAACATGAAGCGCTGGTCCTGTTGGTTGACGCTCTCCCACTAACCGCAAAGCGGTATGGCTTTTGAGATTTCTGTGTCACAGACCCTTAACTAGAAGATGTAATTCACATGCGGTATTCGTCGCCAGACCGTCTCACCGGGTATTTTGGTTTTACATCCACGACGCGCCCCATCGCAGATGGAAATATTCAGTTTTGGCTTATGGCCGTTTTCGGTTGTCATTCGGTTGGTCAGTATCTAAATCGTTTCCTGAGCCGCCTGTGGGTGTAGCAACCTTTATTATTTTCGGCGTTTGAGCCGTTGATTCAATCGTATCAAACTTGTTCCCTTCGGTCACGCTCTGCTTCACCCCCCTAACCTCCGGTAACCTGAGTTCGGTTTAAGAAAGGTATGGATTATGTGGGTGAATTGTTAATGGAGCTAAGCGGATTCGAACCGCTGACTTTCACAATGCCATTGTGACACTCTACCAGCTGAGTTATAGCCCCGAATGTGCAATATATATTGCCGCAATTATTTCGGTGTTGTCAAGGTGAAATATGTTTGCAAGGTGTTTTATTGGAGATGATGTTTGGCTTCATCGGCAACGGCGGCTTGTTCGTCGGTTGCGAGTTGTTCGAGGTAGGGTTTCACTTCGTCGCCACCAATCCGGCCAAAAGCTTGGGCAACGCGATAGCGGGTTTGCCAGTCAGCATCTTTGATGAAGGGGATTAGTAGTTCTATGGCGCGGCGATCGCCTAAATCTCCGAGGGCACTAATGGCGCTGGTGCGAACCAGTTCTGTTTCGGATTCGAGGGCTTCTTTAAGTAAATCAAAGGCTTTGGGCTCTCCCAGCTCGCCGATCGCCGCCACGATACTAAATTGCAACAACCACTCATTGGTAGAACGATATGCCGCTTCGAGATCAGGATAGGCTTCTTTGATCTTTAGTCCGGCGATCGCATCGGCCGCAGCCGCTTTAACATCAATCTCAGGGTCGTTGCTGAGGGCATCCCGCAATAAAGCTAAAGCTTCATTCTCAAAACCCACACCAACAGCATCCATCTGACTCACGGCCGCATAGCGCACCCGCGCTTCTTTATCTTTGAGAAGCGGCTGAATCAGAGGAAAAGCATCCTTCGGCTCAAAGACCCGCAACTTATTGAGACCAGAAATGCGATCGCCAAACACTTCGGAGCTGAGGAGCTTTTGAACAGAATCAATAGAAGACATAGATGAATTTCACCGAATTTTGGTCAGATTAGGACGCTTGAGCCATTGCCCGAATAATATCACCTTGGGTAATAATCCCTAATACCTTCCGACTTCCCGACTCAAGGACAGGCAAGCGTCCGACATGTTTTTCGTGCATCAAATGAGCGGCATCCCGCACCATCTTATCGGGTGTGATGGTTACAACTTTATCGCTCATCACTTCGCCGACAGTTTGTCCTAGAGCTTTATGGATTTCTTTATCGTGTTTTGCTGGATTTTGGAGATAGATCACACTGTCGAGGAGCATAATATAAGGCGGCGTATCCACCCCTGTTTCCTGCCAAGTCAGATCCCCTTCCGAGATAATGCCGACCAATTTCATATGGTCATCAACGACGGGTAGACCACTGACTTTGCGATCAACCAAAATCTGAATTGCTTCAGAAAGAGGCGTATTTTTTTTTACGACAACAGGCTCAGCCGTCATTATTTCGGCAACGGTTTTCGTAATCATGAAGCCTTCCTAGGAGATTTTGAGGGATATCTTGTCTTAATTGTAAGAAAATCACCTGTTATTACCCATTTTTCGTAGCAGATCGTTACTTCGTCGCAGATCCAAGCTGAATGGTGTCCGCCATAATGGTTTCTAGGTCAGCGATTAATTTATCGAGGTTATCACCATAGGTTTGGAAACATTCTTCAGGGCTTTGCTCTGCTTCAAAATAAATGAGTTTTACTTGGCCCCCGCCGACACAAAGAATCACTGTTTCTTTATCGGGATTTGTGCCGTTAATAATGCCGAGAATTTCTTGAATGCGTCCACCAACGCGCTTGTTTAGGGTTTGTAGAGCCTCTGGCGAGCAGGGAATAAAGTGGGGTTTTGGCTGGAGATCAATGCCTAAAATTGTGCCGTCGTTTTGCCATTCCTGCTGTAGTCCCCAGGTGAGGGCGGCCAATTGGGGTTGGTAGTCTTGGACAAACCAGTCAACGTGCGATCGCCACTTTTCTTGGGGTTGCGGTGCTTGGTTATCAAAGGGAGAAGAAAACATATTGCTTGCGACTAAATTTCTGTTGACTAAACATTAAAATACGGCTGGATTCAGACCTTATCTCGAAAATTTTTCACAACAACTCGACCTAGGTCAAACCGAGTACTTCTCCTTGTCCGGACACCACTTCACCCACTTTAAAGCAGGTCATATCTTGGGACTGGAACCAAGCTAAACTTTCATCGGCGATCGCCGCAGGCACAATCACAACGTAACCAACCCCCATATTGAAAGTGTCCCACATTGCCGCAGAGGGGACATCTCCAGCGTTTTGGAGCCATTGAAAAACGGCAGGAATTTCCCAAGCACTCGTCTCGATTTGCATAGACTGATCGGCCTTAAGACAACGGGGTAAATTTTCGGGTAAACCGCCGCCAGTAATGTGAGCCATGGCGTGGATATCGAGGCCTGATTTTAATGCTGCCTGAATGACTTTGACGTAAATCTGCGTTGGGGTCAAAAATACTTCACCCAAAGTTTTACCGCCAAATTCTGAAGGAGTAGCGCTCCAATCAAGGCCATTCATTTCAATAATTTTGCGGACAAGGGAAAAACCGTTGCTATGCACACCGCTACTACCTAGGGCGATCGCCACATCTCCCACTTCAACTTTTGAACCATCGAGAATTTGATCTTTTTCCACGATGCCCACACAGAAGCCCGCAACATCATATTCCCCCTTTTGGTAAAAACCCGGCATTTCCGCCGTTTCACCACCGAGCAAGGCACAGCCACTTTGTTTACAGCCTTCGACAACACCCTGCACAACATTCGCTAACTGCTGTGGTTCTAATTTGCCCGTTGCTAAATAATCCAAGAAAAACAGCGGCTCCGCACCAGCCGTCAAAATATCGTTAACGCACATTGCCACTAGATCGATCCCAACCGTGTGATGGCGATCTGTTTGGTGGGCAATTTTTAGTTTTGTACCGACACCATCTGTTCCAGAAATCAAAACTGGCTGTCGATAACCTGCCGGAATTTCAAAGCAGCCCCCAAAGCCTCCGAGTCCACCGAGCACGCCGGGACGGTATGTGCTTTCGACATTATCCTTGATGGTTTTGACGAAAGAACGCCCTGCTTCAATATCTACTCCTGCTTGTTGGTAGTCCATGCGATAAAGATTGGTTATTAGTTTACAGTGAACAATTCCGTAGGTACGGGCATGCCAGACAGCTGATTTTACCGTGCTTTAACCTTTATTGACTGTCTATGCTTTGGCTTTGTTGAGTTAAATTTTTTGTGACGTATACGGATGTTGCGTAGAAAAAGCCTGTGATACTCTGAGTCGGCTTAAGAAATGTAACGAAATCACATCGTTTTTTTCTGGGTGGGACTCGGCTATTTTTTAGTACGGGTCTTGATGCCACAGGGTCATTACCTGTTTCTTCGGAAAAAATGACGTTGCTGGTAGTTGAACTCAATTACTTTTTGGATGTCTTTTAAACGAAAACCTCTTTTTCTATTTTTGGCGACCTTTGCCACTGTTATTACTATTCCTTTTGCTTCTAGTTTGACCTCTGCTAATGCAGATAATGGCGGCACAGAGATTGCCCGGACTCAAACTCTCGATACGGATCAGGCTTTAGATTCCCTCGCTACAATTTTTTCCTATCCTTTTGAAGGACGGACTGCAACGACTCTCTACATTAACCGTTTGCCGGTTCTGACCTTCCGCGATCCTAGTGACCTCCCGGGGACTGAAACTGAGGCGATCGCCACTGTGGTTTCTTCTAAGATTAATCAACTGGCTGAGGCTCCTGATTTTGATGCGGCCAAGCTTGCTGTGCAATGGAAATCTGAAAATCAGTACGCCCTCGTCTATGGCGAAGATGTGGTTGTCAAGGTTGATGAAAATGTCACCCTCGCTGATAGCACGAACAATCGTGAGCAAGATGCCCTAATTGCGGCAAACCGTTTGCGTCGTTTACTTGGGGATGCAGAACCAATCACGGAGATTATTGGCAAACCTGAGCCTAAAGTTGTTGAGCCTGTTCTCAAAGTTGTGCGTTCTTTTACAGGCCATGCGTCTTGGTATGGGCCGGGCTTCCACGGTCGTCGCACAGCTAATGGTGAACGTTTTAATCAGTATGCGATGACTGCGGCGCACAAAACATTGCCCTTCGGCACCAGAGTGCGTGTGACAAATATGCGTAATGGCAAATCTGTGATTGTCCGCATTAATGATCGTGGTCCTTTCATCCGTGGTCGGGAAATTGATTTGTCTAAGGGTTCTGCCCAGCAAATTGGTTTGATGTCTTCTGGTGTGGGAAATGTCAAACTAGAGATTCTTCGGTAATCTAAGGCGCGACATAACCCATGATTTTGGTTAAAACCCTTGCTGGCTTGCAGGCTGCTTTGGCGGCGATCGCCCCGGAAAAAGAAGTTGGCTTTGTGCCGACGATGGGGGCTTTGCATGCAGGGCACGGTAGTCTTATTCGTCGGGCAAGGGTTGAAACTAATTTTGTGGTGGTTAGCATTTTCGTTAACCCCCTCCAATTTGGTGAAAATGAAGATCTTGATCAATATCCCCGCACCCTAGAAGGCGATCGCCACTTTTGCGAAAGCTTGGGTGTGGATTTGATTTTTGCGCCCTCCGTTGACGAAATTTATGGTCAGGCAGAATCGGTAGAAATTGTGCCGCCTAATTCCATGACCCACACCCTTTGCGGCAAATATCGTCCGGGTCACTTCGTTGGTGTAGCGACAATTGTTGTAAAGCTTCTGCAACTGGTGCGTCCAACTATTGCCTACTTTGGCGAAAAAGATGCGCAGCAATTAGCCATCATTAAACGACTGGCCACAGACTTATATTTACCTGTCAAAATTCAAGGCTGCCCCATCGTGCGGGAGGAATCTGGCCTCGCCCTCAGTTCTCGAAATCAGTATCTAAGTGACGCAGAAAAAATTCAAGCTCTAGGTTTGTCCCAAGCGTTAGCCGCTGCCCACCAACTTTTTAAAACAGGGGAACGGGAGGGCGAAAAATTGTTGGCGATCGCCCATCAAACCCTCAAAAAATGTCCTGAGGTGAAACTGCAATATATCGAACTCGTGCATCCCGAAACCTTACAGCCCCTCACAACAGTGACAGAATCTGGTTTACTGGCTATTGCCGCCCATGTCGGAGCAACTCGTCTCATTGATAATGTCATGCTGAATTCTCGCCAACCGATTATTGCAATTGATGGCCCCGCTGGCGCTGGGAAATCAACAGTTACCCGCCGCGTTGCCGATGAACTGGGCTTACTCTTTCTTGATACAGGCGCAATGTATCGGGCGATCGCCTGGCTCGTTTTAGAAAACAAGCTTGATCCAAAAGATGAAATTGCCGTTGCTGAACTCGTTAGCGGCGCGACTGTCGAATTAAAGCCCTCTGAAGACCCAGAAAAACCGACTACTGTTCTGGTAAACGGCCATGATGTAACCACGGCGATTCGTACACCAACTGTAACAGCACAAGTCTCAGTCGTCGCCGCTCAAGCCGCTGTGCGAGAAGCATTGGTCAAACAACAGCAAAATATGGGCAAACAAGGAGGCATTGTCGCTGAGGGGCGGGATATCGGTACTCACGTTTTTCCTGATGCTGAAGTAAAAATCTTTTTAACCGCAACGCCTGCAGAACGTGCCCGTCGCCGAGCCAAAGATCTCGAAGCCCAAGGTGAAACAGTCGACCTCGCAAAATTAGAAACTGACATCACAGAGCGCGATCGCCTCGACAGTACCCGCAAAATTGCCCCCCTTGTAAAAGCCGCTGATGCAGTTGAAATCGTGACTGATGGCATGACCATTGAACAGGTGGTCGAAAAAATTACGGCAATGCATAAAACCCTGTAACTATTAGCCGAAAAGAAATAGCTAAGGCCATTAAAGTTAAGACATCCGATAGACCTTAAAGCCCTTCCCTGTAAAGGTTTAACAGGTCAAACCCTTACTAATCTTGCCGACGACGACTAGATCTAAATAAGCACCGATTTTTATAGACAAAAAAGAACCCCACAGGATTCTGTGGGGTTAAAAAATTTGGATTAATGGTATTCACATTGACTCAAAACGTTTCAGGCGATCGCCTCATCATGGGTCGGTATAATTAAAACCATCAAAGTTAAGATATCAGATAAACTTCAAAACCTTATCCTGTAGGGGTTTAACATGTTAAACCCCCACCAATCTTGCCGACTATGACTATAATCCCTAAAAAATTCACATCACCGCAAACTATTTAGCGACAGTTTCAGCTTGGTAGTTTTTCTCTAATACATCTCGCTGAGCTTCATCAACAACATCGCCAGTTAGGGCTTTTGCAATCAACGCATCGATGGAAATTACACCTGCACCATTGACAGTGAAAAAGAGGAAGCAAGATGCATAAATCGCCGACAATTCAAGGTAAGGAATACTCAGTCCAGCTACCGAAATGTGGTGGTACATCGCCACGAGCATTGTCGAAAAAAGACCAAATGCAGCGGGACGAGTCAACAAACCAAGAGCAACGAGGGGCGCACCTAAAAGCTCCGTGAAAGCCGCTACATAACTGAAGAAAATGGGGAAAGGCAAGCCAATATATTCAACATAAGCCGCCGCAAAACCTTCAATATCAGACAGCTTATCGAGGCCATTGTGCACCATAAAAATGCCGACAGTAACTCGGAAAACAGTCCACGCAATTTGAGACTTGATATCAGCTTCTAGGGTCGGCTTAAAAACCGCCGTAAGGGTATTTTTAAAATTCATAAGAAAAAATAAGTGAGATGGATGACTGCGCACTGAGGCAAAAAGAGGTCAAACAATCTGCTATTTTTCTTTTCTGCCCCAGAACCTATGGGTTCCATAGACCTAAACAAATTGTAACGAAATACAAAGTTTGTTTGCCAGCGATCGCCCCAAAATAATTGCCAAAACTGACCGTTTATGCTGAGTAGAAATTAATAATGTTATATTTTCCCCACACAAAATCCCCTTTTACCTTGCTGAAAGCAGATCGGGAAAGCCAGTTAACTAAAGCTTTAGAGGGATTTCTTTGTCTGTATTCAAACCTTGAAGAGGGAATTTGGCGATCGCCGCAACATCATTTCGCAAACTAACTACCAATGATCTAAGGACAACAAGAAAAATATTGACAAAAGTTCTTGCTATAGTAAATAAAAGTAAATTCGACGTAATATTTTCTCAGGATGACCATGAAACGACTCTCTCTCCTCGGCAAGCGACTAGCCATGATGGTTGCCGCAGTAGCTTGCATTTTCGGGCTATTTTCCCCCACAGCATTAGCCGAAGATCACATTATCAAAATGGGTGCAGATAACGGTATGCTCGCCTTTCAACCGGCTCAACTTAGCGTTAAAGCTGGTGACACTATCACTTGGGTTAACAATAAGGTGTTTCCCCACAATGTTGTTTTTGACGCGAACAGCAATCCCGGTGGCGCTGAATTAGCAGAAAGTCTTTCCCAGCCTAAGCTCATGATGACACCCAATCAAGAGTATGCCATCACTATTCCCGCTGATGCTCCAGCCGGTGATTACTCCTACTATTGTCAACCCCACCGTGGCGCTGGCATGGTCGGCAAAATTACTGTTCAGTAAAGCAATGGGCGACTGAACGAAACCTAAAATTAAATCTTTCAATTAAGCTGGATGCCTAAAAGTAATGGGGTTTCCAGCTTTTTTTATTTTCTACCAAATTTCTTGGATAGCTTTAAATAGGCCTTGAAAATATATCTTGCAATATCTGCTTAATGAACCGATAGTGGCGGGGCTAACCGATTAAAAACTGGTGGCGATCGCCGAGCTGGAGTCAAACACTTTACTTTAAAAATATCAGCCTATCTTCGTAATTATAAACAATTAGAATTAAGCCTTTATCGCTTTAGGTTATGTACTCCTAGCAAAGATAACTATTCTGAAGCAATACTCGCGATCGCCATTAGGAGTTCTAACGTTGAAGAAAGAGCTTTAGAGTTCAATGGATTATGGCTGAACATCAATTTTCTTCGACCCAAGGTAGCAGCGCAGCATTCGAACAAGAGGCTCTCGCCCGTTTTCGTAAAGTCTTACTGATTTTGCCTGACGCTTGCCGACTACACCGAGAAGTTTGGGATCAATCCACTGTTCTTTGCCTGGATTTCCAAGATTGTCCCGACGAATTAAGCAGCGTTAAGAAACAAGCTTTCATGATTCTAATGGGAGCAGATCATTTAGGACTAGCACAGGCGATTTCGTTTCGGATTGGTAATAAAATTAAAGGCTGGTCGAATTTTGCGGCAACCGATGCTTAATAGCTACAGTGTTGTATGCGATTGTTGCTAAGAACATTGGGGATGGGGTCAAGAAGCTTTTAAAATGAGCCTAAATAAATCACAAAAACAAAAAAGGCTAACGACAAAATGACCCACAAGAGTGTCGAGATTAGCGCAGATATTGCAGATATTAAAATTACCCGCTGTCTGCATGTGGCGATTTTGGTGTCGGACAGAGCACGCTCGGAAAAATTTTACGATCAACTTTTGCAACTACCCAAGGTGCCACGACCTTTTAATTACGCAGGTATTTGGTATCAACTTGGTGATACCCAGTTTCATTTAATTGAAGATCCAAATTTTACTGCGCCCATTCAAAATCCTGAAAAAATTGGCCGCAATCCCCACGTTGCTTTTGGTGTCAAAGATCTGCAAGTGGTGCGATCGCAGTTAGAAGCCCAAGGTTGTATTTATCAAATGAGCGCGTCGGGTCGGCAGGCGCTATTTTTGCAAGATCCTGATGGTAATGTTATTGAAATCACTCAGGAGGAAGCGAGTTCGAGCTGATGACAATCCCAGAGGGTTTGGCGTTCTTGGGTTCCTTGATTTGGGTTCACCCAGACTAGTTCTGATTTTTTTGGTCTGCCTTCGCTGAGGGTCACGACAGAAAAGGCATGGTGGCGATCGCCGTTTGGATATTGTTTGAGGCGCGGCACTTGGGCAGCATTGACGTAGAGGGTTTGGTCTTGGCATTTGACGCGGGTGCGTAGTCGATCTTTGCGGTGACGCAGGGTGTAGTGCATATGCCCGAAGGTGACGAAAGCAATATTTTTGCCGAGTTTTTTTGTGGCGGCGATCGCCTGTGCAAAGTCTGGATCCCCAAAATCACCACCAAGGGGATTCCAGTCGCGACCACACATATCTTCTGGTTCTACACCTAAACCTGTGGGGCCATTATGTCCGAGGAAAATTAGGTTATCGCATTGGGCAGATTGTACGTGACGCATCATCAGGGCAAGGGATTCCTCGAAACTATTGACCCCAAAACGCTCGCTCAGAAATCGCTTATTTTTCCATTTTTCACCACCCCAACTGAACGGACGACTGCCGATAATGGACAAATTTAAACTGGGGAAATCAAGGCAACCATAACCGACATGGTGATCTCCGAGTAGATCAAGTTGCAACTGAACACGGTCTTCTAGGGCATGGTCGTAGGGGGCTTTTTTGCGACCCCAATCGGAGGCGGTATACCAGGCATCATGGTTCCCGAAAATAGCGGCTTTCGGTAGGGGCAAGGCGGCAATTTGTGCCACAAGATCGACAGCTTCGTTGCCAAAGTCCCCGACAAATAACACGCAATCTACAGCTAAAAGTTCGAGGGCACGGCGATCGCCCAATTCATCCCATTGGTCATGGATATCCCCGACGATGGCGATTTTCAGTTCAGATTTAGGAGAAGAATGCTCAGACATCAGAAATTGCAGAGTTAGTTACTGAGGGCTTTGAGGAAACTTTGCAGTTCACCAAGAATGCCACGCTTTTTAATTTTGGTATTTGTTTCACCTTCTGCACCATCTTCCGGTGCAACGGCGGCTAATAGTAAACGGTCTAAATATTCACCGAGGGGTTTAGTCGCTTCTGTGGCGATCAGTTCATATTCTCCTTCTTCTTCTTTTTCTAGGTACACCTCCCAACCTGAGGGGAAAGAACGCCACACCATAGCGCCTTCGTAGGGACGAATGTAATAGGCGCTTTCTAGGGTACTAATAAAACGCTCCCGCAGTTGCCGCGCCGCATAGCCAATGCCCACAATGGACACATCTTCCAATTGGGGAATCAACATAATTACTGGGCGATCGCCAGCGAGATTACAGAGTTTTTCCACCTGAGCAACTTCCACCGACGACGGACAAACCACAATAAAAATTTGATCCGCGTCGTTAATCTTGTATTCCACAGGGCTACGGGAAGAGCCAATGTCCGTGACGTTAAATTCAATGTCACCCCAATCCCGTTTTGCCAAAGCTGCTGCTCCCGTATCCGGAAACAACACCCGCAGGCCAGAACCATATTCCTCAACGAAAAGCTGGGAAAAATTCCACGCTAAGCTTTGTGCTTTTAGGGCAATTTCTGGAAAACAAAGCTCCACCAGCACGCGACCACATCCAGCTTCCAAACTAGTGAGCGTGGCAGTTTTTGCCTGTTCTAGGGTTTCTTCAAAGGACTTTGGGAGATTCGACATAATCAACGGCACACAAGACAACTTGGAATTTAATACTTCTAGTTATTATCAAACTAGGCTGTCGGCTTCGTCAAAACTATGGTGCTCGTTTTTTCTATTGGCGGCGATCGCCTTGAGATTATGACTTTGCAAATCTCACTCAATTACTATTAAAAAGAAACGGAGAAATCACTGTGAATGTCCCCCTAGAAACAGAACGACTGCTCATCCGAAGATTTGAAACAGCAGACTTACCGCATTTTTTGAGCTTTATGTTGAATGAGAACTCGACGCGATATTTGATGTTTGAGCCAGACCAAAAAACAGAAGCCGGGGCGATCGCCCTATTTAATTTTGTCTACGAAGCCTATGGCACAGCCGAGCCGATTCACTCCTATGGGATCGCCACCAAAGAAAACAATCAATACGTCGGCTCTTGTGGCTACGCACCTTACACAGAGGGCATTTTAGAATGCTATTACAGTATTAATGAAGCCCATCAAAATCAAGGTATTGCGACGGAAGCCCTACGAGGATTAGTCGCCGAACTCGCAAAAAAAGCGGAAGTAAGAGCCTATTGTCATCCAGAAAATTACTCAGCCCACGCCGTTGCGAAAAAAGCAGGATTTTTATCCCAAGGGCTGCATCGGCATCAGCATTTTAAACAAGAAGGAGAGTTATTTATTTTTCCTCGCCAACCTCAATAAAGCAGACTTCTTATATGAACGGCATGAATAAAAAAGGGTGGAATTAGAACAACGAAGAAACTCAAGAAGTATATCACGAAGAATTAGAAGAGCTGTCACCACCAAACTTTCGTCGTAGCTGTAGTGTCAATTTGCAAACTTTCCACACCGTTGAGGACAAATTAAAATCCTTTATTCAGCATAAGATCAATTACTGCTGACCCTTAAACATTGGTGAGAGTACCGCACTCAATTTCATAGCTTGTATCTATTTCGAACAAATAACACTCACTATTGATGCATGTAAAAAATCTACTGAATTTATCAAGTCTTAGTTCAAAAAATATTCACGTACTCTTCAAGGCTAGTTTTTTCTAATAACTTCCTAGCTTTATTAAGTCCATAGACTGTCTTCAAAAATGAACCTAACCAAGTAGTATTAACCCTGCCTATTCCTTCAGAGTTAATACATTCTTGAAACAGACCTAAGTAATCTAATATCTGTCTATCAATATCTGGGAATTTTCGCGAGAAATCATCGATAAACTGTTCACATCCTGCTAATACACCATATTTTTCAAATGTGTATAGTAACGCCCATTTTCCTTGAGGTGAATAAATAACATTCTCAAGTTGATAAGCCATTCCAGAAGAATCTATATCAGCAGATAAATAAGCAGATATTTTATCAAAAGGAATTTCCCAATTCTTAGTAACAGATGTGTCAGTACTAACAATGTTAACAATAGATAAATACAGACTTGAATCTCCCAAGTTTGAGGCAGAGTCGATAAGAGCATTAATAAGTTCTAGATTGGGGGGAAAATATTTATATATGAGCTTCACCTTCTCAACATTGCTCCCAAAAATAGGAGCGTGGGAATTTGTGTCTAAGAAAATTTTCATTAACTCAGGTTTTGCTCTCCGACGATATTCTTCCTCTGTTAAAGTAAACATCATATTCTCTTAATTGTGTTCAAGAATACTCACTAGCAACTAGTTGTAGATACAGGGCAGAAAAGAGGTTTAGTATATGGGAACTTGACTTCTCGGACTTGGTCAAAAGTTTGACCGTTAAGTGTCCTTGTATAGTGATTGAGGATATCTATTGTTGGTTCTGTCTGTGGGGATGAACCATACTCCCTTAAATTTGTAGTACCTACACCTTTTAGTCTAGCAGTATAAATAAAGCCTGCACTAGGTGAGTATATAGGAGGAGATATGGTAGATACTTGAGCAATGTTGCTAAACTCAAGCCACGCTAACGTGTACGCTGCATAATGATCAGGGGATGGAATTTTATAATAGCGAACAGTGTTGTTGTACCTAAAAGTGAAGTTATAAAGTAAGTTATCAAGCTGAGTGCTCGCCGCGATTAAGTATGAACCGTCTGGAGCTTCAATCTCATAAATAGGGAATGAAAAATTTTCATTTTTGGCGACACCAGCAGCAATATTTCCGAATAGTAATCCTGTAAGTAATGCCGTTCCAAAAGCTAATGTGTGTTTGAAATTGAACTTCATACAGATATCGAGTAGATGTTTAAATGTTTACTTCAAAATGAGAATCCCTAGAAGCTGTAATCATTTAGGCTTCAAGGCTAATCACAGCAGGCAATTGAGTTTGTTCTTGAAAACACTGAAACCATTGCTGCTATTAAGAGGCTTCACTCTTTAATTGACGACACACTCTAAAGCATTAAATTAAAGTGCTTAAAATGCAGAAGTCACTTTTCAATGAATTCAATTTGGTTGACCTCTTCAAACCCAAGAATTTGATGATCTTTTAATCGCAATACCCCAACAGTCCTTTGCTTCTTTCCATTATTTTCTTTTCTCAACTTTAGAGCGATAGTTCCACCATTCGGGAGTGCTGCTTTAAATCCTTGAGGAGCAGTGATATCAGGGGCAGATCTTGGAACATCACCATCATACTTAAACGATTTTTTGTCTGCAATCAGAAAAAACTCTCGGATAGCAGTATTAGCAGCTACTCGACGACGATATTGATCAGGCATATCGTCGGGAAGAGAAATCACCACTTGTCTGATAGGCTTAGCCTTTGTAGCCTCTGATGCTTCGAAGAGGTCTGCAAGTTCTTCTAAACCTTGACGAGTTCCTATAGGACTTTCAGTTGTGGGAGGTGACATACTGATAATTGGCTCGGAATTTGCTGTTTGAGCATATCCACTTTCTTTGACAGTAAAGAATATAGAAATACCTAAACCGGCAATAAAACCACAAGTTATCAAGCGAGAAATATGCATCGCTTTTGAACCTCAGCTATTAAAATATTGATTGGTAGTTATATTAAAGGTTTTACTTAGAAATTTCTACCACTAAATCATGTTATTAGATTAGACCTATCGCATAAACGGGATTTAAGTCTGATGATAATTCCTTCCGCGCCATGCAATTGATTTTGTATTGGCTGACAGGAAAATCCGCAGTACAGCAAGGGGATCCGCAAAAGGCGATAGCCAAAATAATAAAGAATTTTTGTTTGGATAACGGCTGCGATCATAAGACCCGGCGATCGCCAAGAGCATCGCAAACCTCACAACCAATAATCCGGCATTTAAACCCAATAGACTCGTAAAAAAGAGTCCATGTGTGCCCCAATGCTCAAGACCCAAAAATAATAAAGTAAATGGCAACGGCAATCCTTGCACCATAATCAGTAGCCAAAGTTGTCCCAACAGTTCTGATTTAGACGTGGCATCCTTTAGATCCAGCGATCGCCCCCACTCATCCCAAGTTTCTTTGAGACCCTCATACATGCGGACTTTAATTACCTTTGCCCCATCGAGGAAACCAACTCGATAACCCGCCTTTGCAATATTTCTCGCTAACGTCACATCATCACAAAAAGAACTAGCCGCCGAACTGTAGCCGCCAACTTTTTCTAAAACTTCGCGGCGACAGAGAAAACATTGACCATTGGCCATCACCGAATCCTGATCAGGATTGCGAATTCCCGCCACATCAAAGCGAAATAGCAACGTCATCAGTAGAGCAGGCTGTAACCACCACTCCCCCGGATACTGCAAAATAAATTGCGGCGAGAGGGTAACCAGATCAAAATTTTCTTCCTCAGCAGCCTGGAGCAAACTCGCAATCATGCCCCGTTGCGGCTCCGTATCTGCGTCAATGCCAAGAAACCATTTACTTTCAGGCGAACTTTTCTCAAAACCCCAATTTAACGCCCAAGGTCTTCCCACCCAACCCTCTGGCAATGGGTCATCGGTTAATAGCCGAAAACGAGGATCTATCTTAGCCATCGCTAAAACTTTGTCCTGAGTGCCATCGGTCGAATTACTGTCAACGACCAAAATTTCTCGCACTTCATAGCTCTGCTGACCTAATCCATCAAGGCAAGGCTGAATGCGTTCTGCTTCATTTAATGTCGGTACAACGACGGTCACAGAGGCAAGATTATCAGAATTGGACGGTTTAGGCGTTAGGGGAGGACGGCGTACAGCACCTTTCGCAAACCGCGACAAAACAATGATGGCGGCACTACCTTGTAACACCAAGAAAAACAGCGAAATCCCACCGACAAATTCTGCACTAAACCAATCCATACGAATGAATGCCCTTCTGAATCAATGTTTCAAATAAAAATGAATACAAAAAACCCCCAAAACAACAGTTGGGGGAAAATTTTTTTTAATAATTAGCGACCTGCCGTGATAGGCATCTTGTCCGTAGGAAGGTTGCCATCAATGGCGGGAATCGTAACAGCTTGATCACTTGCCTTAGGAATGCTGAAATACAGCGCAACTACGGGAAATAAACCAAGGACAAACCCGAGGGGCAAAGGCCCAAAAATGCCACCACCAAGACTCATCACTGTGGCAAAGACAAAGTTGCTGAGATACATCGCAAAGGGCAAAAACAGTTGTTCGCGGGAAAATTCCATTTTTTCTTTCCCCCAAAATAAGCTGGCAATACCCATAAAGATTGCCCCTGTGCCGAACCAGCCAGTGAAGTTTTCGTAGGGCATACCAAAGAAGGGACCAACAACTTCCCATTCCCAAAAAGGTACAGAAGTTTGGCTCATACCGGGATCCAAAACGAAATCCCAAGAGGTGAGCAATAACGCACCGAGGGCGATCGCCGCGAGGGAATAAACAAAACGGGGCAAATTATATTTCTGCAGACCCACCCGCGCAATGAGAAAACTACTAAAACCGAGATAAAACCACGACAGCGGAATCGTAAACGGCACAAGCCCAGCAATCTTATAGCCCAAACCCGTAGTGTAGTGATAATCCCCGAAAGGGAAACCCGTACTTGTACCCATCAGCTCCGCAGAAACAGAGACGAGCAATGCGGGCACTAGAAAAACAAACAATTTTGCAGGGCCGAGTAGTCGGTAACCATACAGAGCGATGGCCAACATCCCCAAAACCATGTACACGACACCGCCATTTGCCATCGATAAGCGAAACGCTAATTTGCCAAACTCAGGCAAACTAGCAACGAAGCCGGGATGGGGTAAAACGAGGAGTAAACCCGCTAAACCAAATACCATTGAAATAACATGACCCCACAATAGATATTCTTCCGGTTTGAGACTTTTGTTCATAACAGACGATGACCTCCTAGCATTCCCGTGGCGCGTTGGCTTGAGACCAAGGGCAAATTAATATTCCCCTTAGTTTACAAAAAAATGTAAATAAATCTGTATTTTTATTGCATATTCAGCGAGATAAAGTGTGAAAACATGGTCTGTTACTCACATTGGTGGTTTTAAATTCCCCAGATCCCAAGACCCAATAATGATGCTTTGCTAGGTCAGCTCAAGATCAGCAAAATGGCTGACTAGGTTGAGTCGACAGACAAAAAACCATGAACCTAGGCTGTTATGCGTAACGAAAACGGCATTAACCCTCTTGTATGTTGTGTATTATCTTGGGCGCGAGGCGATCGCCATTCGCCGCGGCATAGCCGAAAAGCCGCTGATGATGTAACTTTACTTTGTATTTTGGGCAAAAAAACCGGGAAATTATCACTTTAAGTAGTTTTCCTGATGCAATTTTCAGATTTTTGAATAAAAGCTATTAAGCTGTAGAAGGGTAATGCCCAAATTACGAAAAGTTACTTTCTTTCCTGCTCATACTCTCATCGCAACTTACCGAACATGATTACGCCATGAAACGAGTTTTGGTCGTGGATGACGACCCTATCCTACGCAAAATATTGCAAAATTTCCTAACCCAATGCGGTTATCAGGTGGAAATGGCAGTTTCTGGAGACATGGCTCTGCAAATTTGGGAAAAATACCAACCTGATGTCATTGTCTCTGATGTCAATATGCCCGCCATGAATGGACTAGAGTTTTGCCAGCGTCTCCGGGCAATGCCGTCAGGGCAACTGGTTCCTTTCATATTTCTTTCTGGTCAAGACGAGCTTGAGGATCGCTTAAAGGGTCACTCTTCTGGTGGCGATGACTATTTAACGAAGCCCTTTGAGATGCAGGAGTTGCTAGCGAAGATTGAACGGCAGCTAGAGCGCACCCAACAGATCCATGCTGAAATTTTGCGGTTAGTAGATTCTGTGAATATCCAAGAGGCCAAATCAACGGAGCCAGAGCCGGAACCTTTACCCCTTACTCCAGCGGAAATTCGTGTTTTTTGGGAAGTCGTACAGGGTTTAACCAATAAGCAGATTAGTGAAAATTTATTTATTAGTCCCCGTACGGTACAAACTCACTTGAGTAATATTTTAGGTAAGTTACAGCTGGACAACCGCGCCCAGTTAGTAAGATTTGCCTATGAGAAAGGTTATCAAGCACCGGATCCCAAAGAAAAGTAGTGCCACCCTAGCGGCGGCAAGGTGAAGACGAGAAATGGCGATCGCCACATCACAATCGTTTCTATGCCTCGTCCTCCCCATAAAAGCCCCTCCAATGCCTTTGGCGATCGCCGTAACGCACTGGCGATCACACTGGAGAAACATCACAGCACTATTCTGAATTATGTCAACCCAAGGGCAACAATTGGCCTGATCAAAAAGATTTTTAAAGAACCATAAATATTTCTCCTAGTTTCCTGTGATAGTCTGGTTTGATAGTGACTTGCATCGATTTCAGCAGTTAAAGAAGGAGCGTCTCATTTTTCCATGGGCGCGCCGCTAAAAGCATCCCGATTATTAAGCACTGAACTGACCTTACGGAGAAACGATTTGTATGGAGGCAACTAGCGATTTACTGCAAGATTTTTCAGCATTAACTGCCAAAAAGCAGCTTGCGGAAATTCCTGCGCTAGTTAATCAAGGCGAGCTGGGCTTTAAGTGTTTGCGGGAATACTTATTATCTCAAGAAGACAAAGAACCAACGCCAGTGACAGGACGCATTATTCAGGTTCTAAATCAGCACCAAACCTCTGATAATTTATTGTTTCTGCAACAGGAATTTCCAGAAGGTGTGGTGGAGCTCACTTCCACTAGGGGGGTTGATTACCAAGAAATCCAAGATAAATTGATCGAAGAGGATTTTCTTGAGGCGGATCTACTCACAGTTCGGAAAATGTGGGAGCTAGCTGGCGAGTCTGCGGTTAAGCGTAAATGGCTCTATTTCACTGAAGTGGAGCGTTTTCCTGCCCATGATCTTTATATGATTGATTTGCTCTGGCGTGTTTATTCTGGGGGCAAATTTGGTTTTTCTGTGCAGCGTAAAATTTGGCTGTCCCTCGGTAAAAATTTCAACTCTCTCTGGGATAAAATCGCTTGGCGTAATGGTCGTTCTTTTGCTCGATATCCGAAAGAGTTTACGTGGAGTTTGGATGCGCCCCAAGGGCATTTGCCGACGACAAATCAGTTGCGCGGCACAAAGGTGATTTTGGCTTTGTTCCAACATCCGGCTTGGCAAAAGAAGGATTAATTTTGGTTGTATGGTCTTTTCAATGAAGTCTGAAACGCGGGATCCCCCTAAATCCCCCTTTGTAAGGGGGACTTGAGATTTTTGCTTGTTTCATAATTTTCTGGCATGACCATAACTCACGGATTGCAATGACTGGGTAATCAAGGACTAATAACTTTTCTTCAAAATGAGACGTAGGGTCTAGTCGTACACTAGCAAAGGACAATTTTTGAAGGATGTTTTGCGATGACGATGGATTACCGGATTGAAAAGGACTCGATGGGCGATCGCCAAATCCCCAGTAATGCTTATTACGGCATTCAAACGTTACGGGCGACGGAAAATTTTCCGATTAGTGGGATTAAGCCCCTCCATACCTATGTGGATGCCTGCGTGCTGATTAAAAAGGCAACGGCGATCGCCAATGGAGAGCTGGGCTGTATTCCGCCAGAGATTAGTGAAGCCATCGTCAAAGCGGCAGATGAAGTCCTCAGGGGAGCGTTACGGGAGCAATTTGTGGTGGATGTCTACCAAGCGGGTGCTGGCACTTCCCACCACATGAATGTCAACGAGGTGTTGTCGAACCGCGCTTTAGAGATTCTCGGCGGCGACAAGGGTGATTATCAAAAAGTAAGTCCCAATGATCATGTGAACTACGGTCAATCGACTAATGATGTCATTCCGACAGCGATTCGTATTGGCTCTCTCCTCGCCCTTGAACATTGTTTGTATCCGGCGCTTTCTGGGGCGATCGCCGCTCTGGACAATAAAGCAGAAGAATTTGCCAATATCGTTAAATCTGGGCGGACTCACATGCAAGATGCAGTGCCCGTGAGATTGGGGGAAGGTTTTCGCGCATGGGCGGAAATTTTGACGGCTCACATGGGACGCATTGAAACAGCAGCGAAGGATCTCACAGTTCTGGGCTTAGGCGGGAGCGCGTCCGGCACAGGCCTGAATACTCACCCTCAATACCGTTTTCGCGTGGCTGAAATTCTGAGTGAATTGATTGGACAGCCTTTAACTTCCGCGCCTCACCTGATGGCAGCGATGCAAAGCATGTCGCCCTTTGTGAATGTGTCTGGTTCCCTGCGTAACCTTGCCCAAGATCTGGTTAAAATTTCCCACGATTTGCGGTTAATGGATTCGGGGCCAAATACAGGTTTAAAGGAAATTCAGTTGCCGCCAGTGCAACCCGGCTCTTCGATTATGCCCGGCAAATACAATCCGGTAATGGCTGAAATGACTTCCATGGTTTGTTTTCAGGTGATGGGCTACGATACGGCGATCGCCTTTGCCGCCCAAGCAGGACAGCTAGAGCTGAACGTGATGATGCCGCTGATTGCCTACGATTTGATCCACAGCATCGAAATTCTCGGTAATACCATCAAAGCCCTTAGCGAAAAATGTATTGCAGGCATTACGGCGAACGAGCAACGGTGTAACGCCTATGCCGAAGGGAGCCTTGCCCTTGTCACAGCCCTCAATACCCATATCGGTTATCTCAATGCAGCCGATGTTGCCAAAGAATCCCTGCAAACGGGTAAATCCCTCCGTCAGATTGTGCTCGAAAAAGGCCTCATGGATGAAAAAACCTTAGCTCAGGTGCTTGACCTAGAAAAAATGAGTCAGTTGCCGACTAATTCCTAATAAATATTGGCTAAATCTCAACAGGGCGATCGCCGCTATTTTTCCCTAAACAATTTCATTTATAACGTTACAATTGCCCCCTTTAGGAAACATCATTTGTCGGGGCGGCGATCGCCAAAAACCTGTGCAGCAAAAGATTTTGCACCATTGACCAACAATAACTTTTGCAACAATCCAGCGTAAAAAAACTTAATAGCAAAACATCAAAAAAACCGTTACTCTACGAACCAAGCACTTTTAGGCTTGTTTACTTTTTTTAACAAACTTTTACTGTTATTCGTCCAACTAAACAAACAAGGTATTTATTTCTATGGTCGCTAACTTAGCAACAATGTTACGAGAGGGAACCAAAACATCCCACACAATGGCAGAGAACGTTGGCTTCGTAAAATGCTTCCTGAAAGGTGTGGTCGAGAAGAAGTCCTACCGGAAGTTAGTGACGGATCTCTACTTTGTTTACTCGGCGATGGAAGAGGAGATGGAGCGTCTCAAGGATCATCCCATCGTGTCTCAAATTTACTTCCCCGAACTCAACCGCAAAGAAAGTCTTGAAACCGACTTGCGTTTTTATTACGGTGCAAACTGGCAATCCCAAATTAAGATTACGCCCTCTGGTCAGGCTTACGTAGATCGTATTCACCAAGTGGCGAACGAAGCCCCTGAGCTATTGATTAGCCACTCTTACACCCGTTACCTCGGTGATCTTTCTGGTGGTCAAATCCTCAAGAAAATTGCTCAAAATGCCATGAACCTCGATGGCGACGGCACTGCATTTTATGAGTTTGATACTATCGACGACGAGAAAGCATTTAAAGACAAGTACCGTGCGGCAATGAATAGCCTTGATGTCGAGCAAGAAATGGCGGATCGTATTGTTGAGGAAGCGAATGATGCTTTCGGCATGAACATGAAAATGTTCCAAGAGCTAGAAGGTAATCTCGTGAAGGCGATCGGCACGATGCTCTTTAATACTTTGACGCGTCGCCGCGCCAAGGGCAGTACAGAAATGTCTGCGGCAAACTAAGTTTCGTCTAAAACCTCAAATCACTACAAGCCTCGATCTTTGCTGAAGATCGAGGCTTTTTTTGTCTTTGGTTACGACATTGAATCTTTTACAGCCTTTAAAAAAGTTACGGTGTTTGCGAATAAGGATCAATGCCTTTCTGGTGAGAGAGTTTTGTGCAATTTCTCTGTAAGTTGCGTAACTTATCGAAACCCCTTCCGGTCTTCGACCACCTTCCCCAAGGAAGGACAAAGAAACACTCTAGAATTTATTCGAAATTACTATATTTTTACAAGAACTCGATTGAAAAAAATCAAGGTGAAATGTCTGCTGCGGAAATGCCGTCACTTTGAAAGCCGAAATACCACAGGGCGATCGCCGCTTCTGCTTGGGTGACTGGTTTGGTCGGTTGAAATAACGTTGTGTAGCCAAAAATGCGACGGGTATTAGCTTGGTCACCATTTTGGAAATCGACATAGAGAGCCTGAAGAGCACGGGAATCGATTTCGGCGGCATCTTGAAATCCCCATGTTTCCGCAATTTGTTCTAGGGTCGTTGGGGGGAGAGCTTGACGACGATCTAAAGGTACTTTCCAAGTGATCAAAGTTTCGCGGGTTAGGGGAGCATCGGGGCGGAAGGTGCTGGCATTGGTGGCGCTGGTTAATTTTGAAGGAATAATGCCTGCCTCGGCTAGCCCTTGAATGAAACGAAAGTCGGGATCGCTACTGGGCACATCTTGAAATGCGGCACTACTAGTACTATTGGCTGGGCGAATTTGTTGATTGGGGCGATCGCCGTAAATGGCGTTATGGGCTTTAAAAAGCCACCGGGCAAACTGGCGGCGACTAATGATTTCATTACTTTGAAAGTCCCCATTTTTAAACACGTCTAGGGCAACCAGATCTCGCACTTGCTCCGGTGTCTTTTTAGAGGAATTTGTCGGTATTGATGGGGCAGGGTTTTCCTCAGTTGTCGCAGGATTTTCGTTGCCCTCTAACGGTTCCACCGCATCTAGTTGCGGCTGTACATCAAGGATTTGATAGCTCAATACAAAGGTCGTACCGACAACAGCCTGTTCAGACTCTTCGGCTGCGGGGGCGGAGTCGGTGGGGATGGCAATACTCAGCTCAATATTATTTTTCGTCGCCACAAGCTGTTGGTAATTTAGCTCCGCTGGCTCTGTCGCCACAATATTCCAATTTTCTGCGGCCAAGGTATCACGGTAAAAAGTCTCTAGTTGCTCAACATTGTCGGCGATCACCCAAACGGTTTCATTATCTTGAGACTGAATTAACGTCGCATTGGGGTAAAGGGGAATTTCTGCCGGAAAATCTTCAGGTAAATCAGCATTAGAGTTGCCCTCACCCAACACCGTCGGTTGCTGGGATAACTGGGGATCCGGCGCGAGACTATCTTCTAGGGAACCGGATTGATTGCAACCCCACAGGGCGGCGATCGCCACCAAACACACACTCCATTTTCGCCAAGAATACAGCACACTAAATGCCCCAAAGCTAATCGTCTGCCATAGTAACCTATTGAGTTTTACGTTGGACTGCTCAGCCTCCCCTTAGGGCAGAGCCCACCCACCTCACCTAAGCTCCTTCACTTTCCCCATCATCAGGCGGTGTCATTAAACGACTGGGCGTAAACGCCGTCGAAGGATTGGTCTCCGAAGCAGCAGTCGTCCTCACATCTTGATCCCGTTGAAAAGAATCAATTAAAGACTCAATATCGTCAAGGATTTGCGATGAACCCGTATCCGCCGAATTATCGTTGAGGAACATCTTGACTTGACCAAGCAATTCCCCTAATTTTCCTTCATTGAGAAACGTATTAATGAGGGAAATGCCGCTAGTCGACAAAAGTAGCTTATTAATATCTTCCATACCCGATCCCCCATTGCCATTCATGCCACCACCGGGAAACGCAAAAATTTTCGCATCCCCCAAAACCCCCGGTTGGGGCGCTAGCGACAGCATAATATCCGGCAGTTGCTCTGCAATCATCGGCAGCAAAATTTTAATTAGTTCAGCAGTACGGTTGGCATTGCTAAGGGCATTTTCTGCTTCAATCAAGGCTTGCTTACCTTGGGCATCAGCTAGGGCTTTATAGCGGTTTGCTTCGGCTAAGGTGCGAATTGATTCTGCCTCTAGCTCTGCCGCTTGACGGGCAATTTCTGCTTGGCGGCGACGACGGAAAACGTCAATTTCTACCACGTTTTGGTCGGCAATCCGTTTTTGATTGGCATCTTTCTCTGCGTCAATAATGGCAAGGCGTTGTTCCCGTTCTGCCTGTTCAACCGCTTGGGCTGTGGCAACAGCTTCTTCCGCTTGGGTACGCTCGGCTTCGGCGGCGAAACGTTCTTTTTCTTTATTCGCAATGGCGATCGCCGCCTCCTCTTTAGCGATTTGCGATTCTTGCTGAGCTTCCGCAACGGCCACCTGAGCCTTTAGCTGGGAAGCATCAATTGTTTTTTGGCGATTAATCTCCGCAATTTCCGCCTGTTGCTGTTGTTGAGTGCGAGCAACTTTGAGCGCTTTATTTTGCTCCTCTAGTTCAATGTCAGCGGCAATTTGACTTTGCTGAATCGCCAGTTTCTTTTGAATTTTTTCCTCTTCAACGGCCTTTTCTTGCAGGATTTTATTGCGCTCAATCTTTGCTAACTCTTGATCCTGTGATGCTTGGATCTCTTGAGCCTGTTGCGCCTTGAGAAATTCAATGGCTTTCGCTTGGTCGAGTTTTGCCTCTTCTTTGGACTTCGCGAGTTTCAAGGATTTTTGTTCGGCAGAAAGTTCTTGCTCTTCGATTTCCACTTTCGTATTCAGCTCCAATTCCCGCTTTTCTTTTTGGATACTAAGTTCGACTTCGAGCTTTTGTTTAATGGATTTTTGGATGGTTTCCGTGCGCAATCGCACCCCTTGGGCATCAAAGAAATTATTTTCGTCGTAGGTATCGCTCTCTTCGATTTCTGAGATGGCAATATTGTTGAGGGTTAAACCAACTTTTTTGAGATCCTGCTGAATCAGGTTCAATACTTCATCGGCAAAACCCAATTTATCGGAGTCAATTTCGGCAATACTTTTACGCTTTGCTGCCGCGCGAATCGCATCATCAGCCCGTTTTTCTAGGGCATCTTTGATATCATCTTCGGAAATTCTGCCTTGCTTCGATAGTCTGGCAGCCGAGACTAGGACATCTTCCTCTTTGGCATTAATGCACACATAAAATGTCACGCGCATATTGGCACGGAGATAGTCCTGTGTCCGCACTGCTAGATTGCCGGTACGCTCAACGTCGATGGAGATTTCTCGCAACGGTACGCGTGTCAGCTCGTGGAAGCCGGGCAGCACGATACAACCGCCATTTAAAATCACTGTTTTCTTTTTACGAATCACGCCACCAGTGCGCACAAAAGCTTCGTTATTTGGCGTAATCACATAGACGCGGGTGTAGGACCAAACCGCGATCAAGAAAAGGACAATCAAGCTGACAACAATGCCCGGAAAGATGACCGCACCGCCGAGGGGAAGTTGCGCCACTGTTGTAGAGCTAGGAACTTCAGTCAGACTTGTGGCGATCGCCGTTTCACTCGTTTCAGAATGCTGTCGAAAGAAGTCACTCTCTTGAATGTTCTGTAGCTCAGAGTCGGTTAGCTCAGGCAAGGCTTGGAGAAACGTTAGCCAAAACTTCATGCTAAATATCCTTGGTATGCGGTCATAGTCTTATTTTGCATTCATCTACCCTCAGGCTATTCAACCTCTAAACAATCTTTATTTACGTCTCATATTCTTTACAAAAGAGAGCGGCGATCGCCCAGATAGAGCGAGCAAAATGAGAAATCAGTGGATGGTTACACGAGAGTCCCCACAGCTATGTACAATGGTCTGGTTATTCGCTGGATATAAAAGCGTCTAAATTTTCTAGAATTTCGAGAGAGGACAAGTCAGTTTTATGAACGTTGGCGATCGCATCCGTGTCACGACATCGGTCATTGTTTACAACTATCCCCAGCATCGCAAACAGGCTTTTGATCTAAAAGGTCTAGAAGGGGAAATCGAAGGGATCATCGGTCGCCCTATCACCGCAACTTTGCCTATAAAAGTGCGATTTGAGAAAAAATACATAGCACATTTAAAAGAAGAAGAGATTGAAGTGATTTAACGGGCTTTCCATACTTGTCTGTGGTCTTAATTTATCTAATTTCATCATTCTCGATGGTGAACACCGAAATATAGTGCGGTATTTCTATATTTTGGCGACTAAAAATTTGGACTTGTTTGGATGAGATTCCTAGGGCAAACTTTAGGGTGGCGATCGCCGCTTTAGCGATAGTTAAAACTAGCCATGGCTTCAATCCTTTCATGACTTCAGTTAAACCGACAAAAGAAGCCACTGACAATAAAACTAACAATAAAAAAGAAGGCGATCGCCCTCTTTCTCAAAACGTTCAAACTCGTGGACGCTCTACATTAGTCATCCATCGCTTTATCCTGAACACCACGCATAATACGAGTCAGCTCACTCTTTTCATCCACAGAAATCCTAGTGGGAGAACCACTAATAATCCGCTCATAATTCCGGAAAGAATCCTTAATTAGCGCACCACCCTCACTAATCGAATATTCACGAATACCCTTATCGTGCCAAGAACCACGCATCTTAAAAACATTAAGCGCCCGGGACATCTCACCCCGAATCTCCACATATTGCAGCATCAAAATCGTGTCCGTAATCGTCGAAATATGAGACTCCGTAATCGAGTGAGCCCCCATAAACTGATCCGTCGTATTCGTAAAGAAACCGGTAATTTCCTCCTGCTTAGCATAACCCGTTACCCCAATCACAAACTGGCGGAAAGCATTATTAGTTACACCCCTCGCCAAAGCAGAAAGCGAATCGATCGCAATCCGAGAAGGCTTAAACTCCGAGATTTCCGATTTGATCATCTGCAAATGATCCTCTAAGCCCGCCGACTCCGGATAAGAACAGAGCAATTTCAATAGACCTTTCTGCTCCATTTCCTCAAAATCAATGCCCCACGACGAAGCATTTCGAGAAAGCTGTGCGCGCGATTCCTCATAGGCAAAAAGAATAGCTCTTTCCCCTTTACGACAACCCTCTTCAAGGAACTTACTCACGAGCAAAGTTTTACCAGTACCCGTCGCACCAGTGGCAAGAATAATCGAATCCTTAAAGAAGCCACCACCACACATTTGATCCAAGGTTTCAACACCAGAGGAAATACGCGCATTAGAAGAACGCTGGGTTAAACGCATTGCGCCGAGGGGGAAGATGTTGATCCCATCGTTGGTGATGGTAAAAGGATACTCTCCTTTCATATGGGTTGTACCCCGGAGCTTCAAAATTTCAATCGTTCGCCGCCGCCGTTCACCCTCTAAAACATTCCGTAAAATGATGACATTATCTGAAACAAATTCTTCAACGCCAAAACGCGCCACAGGACCATATTCATCGAGCCTCTCCGTCGTCATAATCGAAGTTACCGATAAATATTTCAGGCGCGCCACTAACCGAAAAATTTCCCGCCGCACGACCGGAGCCGCATCATATTGTTGAAATACTGCCGTCACCGAGTCGATGGAGACGAGCTTAGCGTCATATTTGCGAATCGCATATTGAATCCGTTCAATTAATGCTGACAGGTCAAAGTTACCAACGACTTCTTGACCATCAGGGTCAGGAGAAGCATCAAGGATAAATAACTTTCCTTCGTCCACGAGGCTCTGGAGATCCCACCCGAAACTGTGGGCATTTTGAATAATGTCGCGAGGAGATTCTTCAAAGGTGACAAATAGACCCGGATAATCGAAGTGCTTGATGCCGTGATAGAGAAACTGGATGGCGAGGAGGGTTTTTCCGGTACCGGAGGTGCCGCTAACTAGGGTTGTTCTCCCAGAAGGCAAACCGCCATGACTAATCTCATCAAGACCCTCAATGAGGGTACGAATTTTTTGTACGCCTTTAATGGCTCCATTATTAGCAGAGATTGGCTGATTCATTGCTTAACGTCTGGGTGTTGTAAAAGATGAAATCTAAAGGGAGTTTAAAAAGAGAAAAAAGAATTTTAAAAAAGTTGATTTTTTGCTTGAAGTGATTAAATTTAAAACATTTATCTCGCTAAGCCGTCATCTCTTGAAAGACTTCGACATGTCAAATGTTTTGATAGGCGATCGCCGAAACCGTCATAAATCATTTTCACGCTCCAAAAACTCCTCATATAAAAGGTCTAAACCAATAAGAACTTTTTCACGATCCGATAGATCACCAATGATTTTTCGGACAGGCGGTGGCAAGACTTTCGAGAGGGTCGGCGTAGCAAGTATTTTGTCTTCCTCTGCCAATTGAGGATTTTGTAAGACATCAATTACTTTTAATGCGTACACACCTTTAAAATCTATTTCCAAAATATTTTTGAGCGTTTTGAGAGCACGGACTGAATTCGGAGTGTTACCAGCCACGTATAGCTTTAAAACATAAGTTTTTTTAAGGGGATTCATAGGGAAGCATGCGGAGAATAGGTAAGGGAAAGTGGAGTGAATTTAAATAAGCCCATCATTTATCCTAATCCATCCTGAATAGGAGTTCAAAAGGTAAATCCTCCTTTGGGATTGAGCGGCGGTACATTTCACACAGATGCGCCACAATATCAATTAAGGTTAGACGATAATCTAAAAGTATGTCTTCACTGCGTCCTTCTAATTTCAACTGTTGGGCAAATTCGTCCATGAGAGACATATGGGTTTCGAGAATGTATGACACCGAAACATCTGCAAAGAAAGCTTGATTAACGAATTGGTCAATAGCCTGATTAGTCGGTGGATTACCATTAAAATAATCAAGGACAATTTCCCGATAATCGGCTCTAAACTGTTGCCTGAATTCATGTTTGTCTTCAGGGGAAAGATTCCGGTAAAAATATTGGGGATTACGTTTGTAATAGACACCTAAATACCCAAGTCTTTCCTTTAGTTTATCGGCGAGGCGGCGCTGCTGTAATAGTAAAAAAGCTTGGCGTTCATCGAGGCCATCTACTTTCTTGGAAATTTCTTGTTTCTCAATCAGTGTGCAGCTTGGTGCTAGATATAAAAATTGGGTAATTGCCTGATCAATAACCAAACCAAGAGTATCAATCTTTTCGATTTCAAGCTCTTTTTCCGCAGAATGGTAGGAGAATGTTTTGACGCGAGCTTCAGTTTCTTTGTTGTTTTTTTCTGGGATTAAAATAACATTTGGTAAAACAATGCCTGCTTCAGATAGGGGTTGAAAATACTCGCCTATTTCAGCGGTATACATGGTAATTAGACAGTCAATATTTTCTTTTTTTTCTGCCAAAATTTTGTAGGATTCTTGATTGCATTGAAAATGTTGCATACTATAGCGATCTGCTTCTAATAGTGAAGCAAGCCTTTTCTTCAAGCTACTATTTAAGCCAAGGGTAAAGAGGAGAAGTTTAGACAAAAGTGTACAGGAGTAAAGGTCGGCAATAGTAATGAAGTTTTTATTTTAAAGGGGGAAGATTACCACCATTATAAAAATAATGTTAATTTTCGTGGTCACTTATTTTTGCTGTGCTTGATTTCCTAATGGGAGTGGTCATTTAGGGACTGTACTACTGGAATTTATCGTAGCTGAGGTATAGGAGTTTGTAGGGGATATTTTCTTGGATTATGTCGTTATTTTGTAGGTCAAAGGGTAATTTTTTGAGGTATTTATCGCGGGCAATAAGGAATATTTTTGTTTCTTGGTCTTGGGGATAATTATTGTCAATAAAAGTGATGGCCTCTTCTGTTTCTTCAAAGAAATCGACGTGGACTCCTGCGTAGAATACTAAACTCGGTTTTTCAAACCCAATCATAACGACTTTTTCGTCTGAATGCCTCATTTCAGTAATGGTTGCGGCGATCGCCCGGAGACCGATCTGGCGGTTTTGGTCGAGGAGTGTACCCATGGGTAACAGCACTAGTGCTACAAATAGCACCATGGCACAAATGTTGCTCAGTAAAAGTCCGAGGCGGGATCGAAATAAGCTAATGCCTGCCGTCAGCATGGCGATCGCCCAAATGCTTGCTCCGAGGATCGGCAATACTGAGTTTCTGAAGCTACTGTCAAGGTTTGGTGCGGCGGGATCGAAACCAATGACTTGGGGACTATAGATTAAAAAACCAGCAAGAAATCCAAGGAATGCGACGTTAACAGCGCCGCTCCACCAGAAAAAATGGCTTTTTTGTTGCGGTTCTAGAATCATTTGGCTCCAGAGTAAGGCCACTAAAATTGAACCAGCGGGTAAAAGTGGAATGGTGTAGCTCGGTAGTTTGGTAACGGCAATGGTAAAAAAGCCGAAAACTGTGGCAAACCACGCGGTGGCAAAAATTCCGAGATGCGCAGAGCGGGGCTGATCTCGCCATTCGCTTATTTTGTGGAGCTTCAAACGGGCGATCGCCGCAGGTAGGTACAGAGACCAGGGAATAAAGCCGATCAAAACAACGGGTATATAAAAATAAACGGGCGCAGCATGGCCATTAACCACCCCGGTAAATCTTTCGTAGTTGTGATAGCCAAAAAATGTATCGAGATAAGCTTGACCGTTGCGGAGGATCACTAGGACATACCAAGGTAAAGTGATCCCGGCGAAAACCAGCGCCCCAATCCAGGGTTTTGCCTCTAGAAAGACTGACCAAAAACGACCAAGATAAATCAAAAAAACCATAATCGTTAGCCCGGGCAAAACCAATCCCACAGGCCCCTTGGCAAGCACCGCCAAACCGAGGGAGGCGTAAGCGGCAAGGTACCAAGGATTTGGGAGCCAACGGTTTAAAGGACGACCACCGCTCCCGTAGCCCCAAAAAAAACAGACTAAACTGCTACCAATACAAGCGTTTAGGAGCATATCCGAAACACCTGTTCTTGCCCAGACAATGGTTTGGAGGTTGAGGGCAATTAAGGCGCTACCGAGTAGGGCGGCTAACCATAATTTTTGTTGG
The DNA here is from genome assembly GCF_001904615.1 of [Limnothrix rosea] IAM M-220. Lineage (NCBI taxonomy): Bacteria > Bacillati > Cyanobacteriota > Cyanophyceae > Chroococcales > Geminocystaceae > Picosynechococcus > [Limnothrix rosea] IAM M-220. The sequence goes on along the minus strand of NZ_MRBY01000001.1, from coordinate 144,619 downwards.
GTTTTTGGCTGGTCTGGTTGTTCTGTGGCGGCGGCTGTGGAAAAGCCATATGTACGCAACACCATAAAGATCATCACCATCAGGGCGATCGCCGCGAGGGCAGAGGGTAATCTTGCGCCCCAGGCATTTGTCCCGACAACTTTATAGGCGATCGCCATTAGCCAGTAAACCAAAGGCGGTTTATCAAAGCGGGTGACATCGTTGTAATAGGGTGTAATCCAATCTCCCGTAACTAACATTTGCCGCGCTGCCTCTGCAAACATTGGCTCGGTTTCATCGACCAAACCGACACTCCCCAACCGCCATAGGAAAGCAAGGCCACCCAAGAAGCTCAGGGCGATCGCCGTCAAAATATGAATCGTCAGGGGAGATTTTTCGTAGGTGTGAAACCAACGCTGGAAGATCTGGGATCGTTGCATAGAGGAAAAAACAAAAGTTGATGAGATTGTACCCCGCTAGCGGAAGCTAGCCGTTATTGATAAAGAGACAATCATCGGGTAAAAGTTCCACCTGACCCGTACGACTATTTAAGCGCAGCCACTGTCCCGTCTGAATCACCGCTAGGGCATTGGGCACATTAATAATCATGGGTAGTCGTAACTCCCTCGCCAATCTCGCCCCCTGGGAAAAAAGTCCCCCTTGGGTGGTGATCACGCCTTTCAGTTGGGGTAGGAAAGGAAAGAGGGTTTCATGGAGGTAGGGCACAATCAAAATATCATTTTTGCCAATGGAGGGGGGATGCTGTAAATATCGACAACATTTCGCCTGGGCAACAACGGCGGCCGCACTAGCAACCTGTCCTTGCAATGGATCTTTTGTATCTAGACAGCGATCGGCGATCGCCTCACGGATTTGAGGTTGCCCATAAATTTTTAGGGGAGGCGGCGCAGTGTCTTGACGCTCAGCATTAAAGACAGCGCGGCGGTGTTGGATGAGTAAAGACAATTTTTGTGGGTCGGTTGCAATATTTAGTTCTTCCACTTCGGCGAGGCGTAACCAGAAAATATCCGTTGCACAGTCTAATTTGCCAACTTGAACCCAATGGTCGGCGATCGCCAGCAATGACCACCGCAACTGAGCTAAACAAGTCCACATTAAATCCTGCACAGTCCCTAAACGTTGTTCTGTCCGCAGCAAATAGCCCTGTCGCCAGCCACTTTCATGTGCCCCAGTTGTGTCCTGGGACAATCGCTCCTTGCCATAGAGCAGCTCCGTTATCCACTGACGAATTGTGCCCGGATCTTCCCACCAGCGTTTTTGAGCCAGTTCCCATGGATAATTTCCCTGATGACCGTAATCTGCCAGCCACCGGTCAATTTGTTGAAAAATATTTTCGCCATCGGGCTGATCGGCGAGGGTGGCAAAAAGTTCTGCTCGGGTTGCGATCCCTTCTGTGGGCAGTAAATTTTGGATATCCCGCGCAATCCGCATTAATGCCTGTAACTCTTGAGATATTTCCCGCGTCGCGACGTTAACTTTGAGCAGCGATCGCCTTGTCCGGAGAATAATTTGTCCCTTGAGATAATGGGTTAATACATTACCCAGTAATCGGTGCAGTTGCTCGACATTTTGCCCTAGTTCAGCCAGAGTTAAAGGCTGCTCTTTAATGTCATTGGTCAATGTAATCGTTTTGAGGATTGGTGTTATTTGCCGCTGAATGTCTTGGGTGAGTTCTTTTTGCCAGCCCATATCCCATCGCAGATAACGAAAAAACAGTGCCGGACGGGTCAAAATACTACGAAAGCGCGCCTTGGTAATTTGGGGTAAGGCAGCCCAGCTCAGGTCAATGGTCTCAAGAAAATGGTTGCTTCGGGTATGGCTGCAGTAGCTATAGCCGCGATAGTGGGTAATAAATTCCGGTGGTGAAGCGGACAGGCTCAGTTGCGTTGGCTCTGGCTTGGGTTGCGGCGTAAAAACATTCATAATATTGGCGATCGCCTGTTCGCCAGTTTGTTTAAAGAGAGAAGCGCTTAAGGGCTGGAGCGGCAGAGGCATCAGAGTTTGCAAATATTCCCGCGTCCACACTTGCCCAAAACAATCAATCGAACGTACCCACAAAATCCACAGTTTTTTCCCGTCAAAACACCACTCCATCGACTGGGGTGTGCCAAATTCTATTTCTAGACGACGACTCAGTTGAGCCGCTTCCCGAATGATGGCAATGGGCGGAATACGCTCCGGTAATACTTTTCCCTGTAACTTGGGTTTTTCTAAACCAAAATATTGCTGGGGGGTGCGATCGCCGACAATGAGCGGCGTAATAAGATCGGGCAACACTTCCGTCAGCGGTGCTTGGGTATCTTGATAGCCGAGGGGCGCACGACTATAGGTGATCCCCGACCACACAGCTTGGGGTTGAGCTTGAATGAGAATACTTTGCTGGCCTAAATCTTCCCGGGAAAAAGTGTTTAAAATTGCTGACTCTAAAGCTTGGGAATCGGCTAATTGTTCAATGGGAATTTGAAAACGTTTGCTGGGTTTTTCGCTCGACAGCCGCACCATAAACGGGCGATCGCCATCGGGTTGTAGAAATTGCAGTAGCGCGAGTAAATCATCGCCAGCTCCCAAAAGCCAACCGGACAATACAGGAAAACCCTGTTGTTTAAGGTGACTCAGCTTTGCTGCCCCTTGGCCTGCCTGTCGTGGATTTAGAGGTTGATCAAGGCTCGAAAATTTGGCCTCTGGTTTAAATAACCTCCACACATCACGGTTGTCCGGCGCTTTGCTGCTAATCCAAGCTAATGTGCCACTCAGGGCGATCGCCGCCACGATATATCCCGACTGATTTCCGTAACGGATTACCAACGCCAAGGTGATCAGGGTCAAAATTTCCCACACCCCCCAGCGAATTTGCCGGAACATCGTGAGACCCACAAAGCCGATAAAGCCCACCAATAAAGTAATTTGCCAATCATGGAGGAGGAGTCCCCCCAACACTGCAATCATGGCCGCTTCCTGTTTTCGCCAATAGCGTCCCATCACAAGCGCGAGTAATCCTAAAAGTTCCCACGGTGAAGTACTGGGAAAAAATTGACGCGTTAACAAAACAATGCCTGCGCCAAGGACAAGTTCGAGGGCGAATTTTAAGCCTGTATCCGCACGAGAAAGTCGGCGATCGCCAACCTGTTGCGGCAAGACAATGAAAGCACCCAAAAAAGGAGCTGCGACTAAAACAATCAAACAACCCCAAACCTGTGTCATTGTCATCATGTTTGTTTAATTACAACGCTAAAAAACTATCGATTTTGTCTACTACATCCCGTAAAATCACCGGTTCCCGCACCAAGGCAAATCGCACATAGCCTTCACCCATTGTGCCAAAGCCTGATCCCGGCGATAAAGCCACGCCCGTCTGAGCAACTAACTCAGTACAAAACTCTAAACTTGTTTTTTGCCAGCTCGTTGGTAATTTCGCCCAAACATACAACGTTGCGTCTGGTTTGGGCACATCCCAACCCGATGCGTTTAGTGCTTCCACAAGGGCATCACGGCGAGCTTGGTACACCGCAACATTTTTCGAGATCGTATCTTGGTCATGCTCCAATGCGGCGATCGCCCCACTGAGCGTTCCGGCATATTGATTAAAATCCACCACAGCCTTTAATCGCCGTAACGCACCAATAACCTCAGCATTACCAATGGCAAAAGCAACACGAAAACCACCCATATTAAAGGACTTGGAAAACGTAAAAAGTTCGATGGTACAAGCTTTTTCAGGATCAGCTTGGAGGGCAGAGGGCGGCGGCGTTTCCCCAAAAAACATATCGTTATAGGGAAAATCATGGACGAGAATTAATTCGTGCTCTTGGCAAAAAGCCACTGCTTTTCTAAAAAAATCTAGCGTCGCCACCCCTGTTGTGGGGTTATGGGGATAGCTAAGAATCATGAACCGCGTGGGAGGCAAAATGTCGCGAGGAATAGCCTCAAAGTCGGGCAAATACTGATTTTCGGCTGTCAATGGAAAATAATGGGCTTTACCACCCGCGAGGGCAACCCCACCCGCGTAGGAGGGATAACCGGGATCTGGCAATAAAGCGACATCGCCGGGATCCATTAGTACAAGGGGCAAATGGGCAGTCCCTTCTTGGGAACCAATTAGGGGTAAAACTTCAGTATCTGCATCCACCGCCACCCCATAACGCTCGGTATACCAGTGGGCGATCGCCTCCCGAAAATCTTGGGTATTACGGTGCAGCACATAGCCGTGGGTGCTGGGATCATCAAGAGCCGCATGGATCGTTTTAATAGCCACGGGAGAAGCTGGGAGATCCGAAGAACCCAAAGATAGATCAATTAATGAGTGTCCATCAGCAACAGCAGCAGCCTTCGCCTTATCCATATCTGCAAAGACATTAGCGGAAAGCTGCCCTAGTCGCTGGGAAAAGTACATAAAAAAGACGCGTTAAAGTTGTGCTTCGACGAAAGATTGTAGCCCTTGCTTGGTGATCGCCCCTTCATGGCTAGCAACCACTTCTTTGGCCTTAAAAAAGCGCAGTGCAGGTACACCTTCAACTTGACATTTCGCCACCGCATCAGGGTTGGGGTCAATCTCTAGTTTGACAACCTTGAGGCGATCGCCATACTCTTGCGCGGCCCAGTTAATAGAGGGGGACACCAAACGACAGGGACCACACCAGCTTGCCCAAAAATAGACCAATAAATCCTGATCATAATTGAGAACCTCTTGTTCAAACTGAGAATCAGTGATTTCTAAAACGCTGCCACTCACGAGCGGTGAACTCCTTTGCTTTACGATAAACATGAACGGTTTTATACGTTAACAGTTTTCGGCGATCGCTGACACAGACGCTTTATGAACAGCAATACATGGCACTATTGCGCAATTTAATCATGCATTAATTTTAATCACGCATCAAAAACAAAAAAGAGGGGAAATAGCCTTTAAATCCCCCCATGACGTTATCCCAAAGTCGCACCGATCAAGTCAATGACGATGTGAATTAGATATTTTTCATTTGAGACTTAAGGGCTTCAAGCTCCGCATCCACCGCCGCAAAATCCTCATCAGAGGTGGCAGAATCCGTCGGTGTATCGCTAATATCTTCAGTTTCTGTGCCAGTTAGAGCGGGTGTGTTTTGCTGGGCAGCCGCCTTCAGCATCGCCAACTCATCATCCACAGAGCTAGAGGCTTCGAGCGCCGCAAACTGTTGCTCTAGATTGGAGCTACCGATCACATTAATGGATTCAGACTGGGCTTCTAGCTCCATAATCTTGTCTTCCATCCGCTCAAATGCACCCATCGCACTGCTCGTGTCGATATTGTTCATGGTGTTTTGGAGCTGGGCATTGGCCTTCGCCGCATTAGCACGCGCCTTGAGCATATCTTTCTTGGTTTTTGCCTCTTGGATTTTGCTCTCTAGGGCAATTAAGTTTTCCTTGAGGGTGTTGACCTGCTGGTTTTGCTGATCCAGTTGTGCCTTGAGGGTTGCTGCTGTATCCGCAAAACTCTTTTTACGGACTAAAGCTTCCCTTGCTAAACCTTCATCACCTTTCCCGATCGCCAGTTCAGCACGTTTTTGCCAATTGCTCGCTTCGATCTGGTTTTTGTTGTATTGCTGTTCGGTCTTTTTCTGTGCGGCGATCGCCCGGGCAACGGACTGGCGCAACTGCACCAAATTTTCGCCCATATCCTGAACGGCTTGTTCGAGAACCTTCTCAGGGTCTTCCGCCTTACTGACCATATCATTGAGGTTCGCTTTGACAACGCGACCAAGACGATCTAATAATCCCATGATGCTTTATCTCTAAACTGATTTAGTGCAACTTTTAATATGACTGAGCCACGGGAGTGATTCAGCTTACTCTTAACATTTTAATCATTCCATTTACTTTTCCACGGCCGATTAAGATAAATCCCCAATTTTTTGCAAATTTCTTCGCAACTCTTTAGCTTTCGGGATCTTGATTTTTGTCTTCATTCCAGAGCCGTTCGAGCTGATATTGCCACGCAATGAGAGCCTGTTGCTGTTGGCGTGGATCTTGGTCTAAGCCCCCCATAATCCCCTCTTCATAAAACCGGGTAATCGTTTGCATGGTCATTGCCATCGTTTGGCCTTGGGCTTTAGCGGCGGCAACAATTTCTCGGACTTTTTCTTCGGCTAATTGATTAAAAAATGGGCTGAGGTTTTGTCGATGCAAACCTTGTAATTCCTCTAATGCTTCGTGGAGCTGTTGCGGTTCAAGGATCCCGATGGGGTATTTAAATGCACCCCATAGTAAATTTTGGTTCACGGCGTAGCGGGTCAGTTTCGTTTCACTAAAGTTATGTTCCAGAAGTTTTTCGTAATAGGGTTCTGCTTCATTTTGAGGGGCAATGGGAACGAAGGCGCGTAGATATTTACCGTCCTTTGAGGTGCTCACCAGCAAGTGAAATCGCTTTTCCGGTTCATGAACTTTCCATGTTTTACGGTCGGGCTGATCAATTTGCGCCTCAGGAAAAAAATCGCTGAGTACTTGGGTCACGGTATCGGGAGTCATGTTTTCCTCGGTTACTTCTGATGTTTGATCTTAACGGGATTTATAGGGTGGGAGCAGTGGGGATCGTCCCTAAGCAGTTTTCGCCCCAGTGATGAATTTTTTGAATGATATCGTCTATGCCTTGGCGGGTAATACTGGCGGGTTGGGGGGATTGGTTGGCGAGGATACTTAGTGCCAAGGTGCGATCGCCGTCTAGTTCGAGATAACCGGAAAGGGTCACAACGTTGGTCATTGTGCCTGTCTTACCGTAAAAGTTTCCGGCCATGGGGGTGTCCACAAAGCGACGGCTTAAGGTGCCTGTTTCTGCGGCGATCGCCAAGGAATTTTGATACACCTCTGCATCGGGATGGTCTGCCATGGCGGCGAGCAGCTCCACAAGGCTACGGGGTGAGGCGAGATTATGACGCGATAAACCGGAGCCGTCTTTAATGACAAAACTATTTTCTGTGACACCTAGTTTAATTAACGTTTCAGTTATTACCTGTGCGCCTGTTTTTTCTGGGTCTAATGTCCCTAAAAAATGGCGTAAACTTTCTGCTTCGAGATTACTGCTATCGCGGTTTGCGGCTCCTAAAATCCCTGACAAAGATGGTGAAGTGATTGTTGTCACAGTGAAGGCTTGATCATATTCCGTAAACTCTGAATTTGTGACTAATGAGCGATTAACTTGAATCCCTTGTTTTGCGAATTCATAGAGTAATTGGTTCATCACATTTTGGGTCGGATTAGGAATTGAAAGTCGCCAAATATCGGCATCAGCATCGGCTGGAATTTGACCTTTAATTACTAATTCATTCGTACCAAAGGTTTGCGTGACAGATCCTTGGTAGTTTGTGCCGGCTTCTGAGGTGATGAGTTGATTATTAATTTGCCACTGGCTGAGGGCGATCGCCTCATGGTTTTCATCGTTAAGGGTCTGAAGCTGTGCTGGTTGTCCGACAGCGCTTGGTGTTAAGGAAAGCGCAACCGTATTTTTATCTAGCATTAAACTATTCACTGGCGGTGCATAGTAAAAGGCTAAATCTGACCATTCCCATGTCGGATGAATATCGGGTTCTGGGAATAAACTATCGTCAACGATCACCTGCTCAATGGCGGAAATTTCCCGGCTTTTCAGGAGAGCAACAATATCCTGAAGCTCCGTGGTATCTGCGGTGGGATCACCTCCTCCACGAATAATCAATTTTTCTAGATTTGAGCCATAGCCAATCGCATAAACCTTTGTCGCAAATTGATAGTCTGTGTCAATTTTTTCTAGGGCTGCGGCTGTGGTAAAGAGCTTTGCATTTGAAGCGGGCACAAATAAAGTATTTGCATTTTTTCCGTAAACTAAAGTGTCTTGGGTTAGGTCTTGAATAGCGATCCCCCACTGGGCTTGATTGTATTTTTCACTATTTAAAATATTAGAAATCTGCGCTTCTAGATTGCAAGTATTCTCTACTTGAGCGTAGGCAATAGGAGAAAACACCAGAGAACTGAGTGGCATTAAACCGGCGGCGATCGCCATAGTTTGTTTAAACATCATCTAGCCTCCAGATTATCTTTTAAAAATTGGCGCCAATAGATCAGTTTATTTTCAAAGCTTTGCTTTCCAACTAATGCTTTCCAAGCGGAATTAGGCATTGGACTTGGATGAGGAATATTCAAATGTAGATATGGTAATTTAAGGTAGTCGATAGATTGCTGAGCTGGGCGACCCCAAGTGATGACAGCATCAGGCTTCTGTAATGTAATTTCCTGTTTCAGAATTGATACAAAACGATCACGATCTACCTTATTTAAGTTTTTGCCTTTGAATGGAGAAGCTGGATCGCAAACCCAAAGTTTCCAAATATCTGTCAAATAGACTCGATAACCAAGATTCATAATGTCTTGAATCATGACCCAATAATGACTCGGTTTTTGCTTGCCTTTTCGTGAGTCTTTGTGATGCAAACCATAGGGCGTACCAATCACTAAGTCAGTGAAGCGATAGTTCATTTTAGGATCTTGACCAATAAGGACAACTGTCGGTTTGTCAGTATTGCTATCGTCCCACTCCCAGATACTCGGTAAGTCAACAGAGACAACAGGAGAAGATTGATAAACTTCTTGAAAATCTTTATTCAGTGACTGAAAAAAACTTCGACCGGCAAAAGGCTTAGGGTAATCTGGCTTTTCTAAATCCCGTGATAGTGCTTGATAAAATCCGGTTAATTCTGTGGAAGATGTGTTGAAAATTGAACAAAGTAATTCACAAAGAGCATAAAATTCCTGTGATCGAAACTTAGAAAAGTAGTAATTCTTAGTCATAAGTGATTTTGACCTTTTGAGCCGCGTTAAAGGCTTTTTTACGGGCTTCATCGGTATCTTTCCCCTTCGCCAAAGCAACACCCATGCGACGGTAGGGACGAGAATCCGGCTTACCGAATAAACGCAAATCTGTTTGGGGTTCAGCTAAGGCTTCTGCGACACCAGCAAAAGAAATTGTTTCGCTGTTTTGGTCGGCTAAAATCACCGCACTAGCGGCAGCTCCTAACTGTTCAATGGTAGGGATTGGTAATCCTAAGATTGCGCGTACATGTAATTCGAATTCGTTGAGATTTTGGGAGATCATCGTCACCATACCTGTGTCGTGGGGACGGGGCGATAGCTCAGAAAAAATCACTTCGTCTTTGGTGATAAAAAATTCCACCCCAAAAATCCCAGCACCACCGAGAGCATTCGTCACCTTGCAGGCAATGTCTTGAGCATCTTTCACTTGGGCATCCGTTAACCCCACTGGTTGCCAAGATTCTTGATAATCTCCCCGTTCTTGTCGGTGGGCGATCGCCGGACAAAAGAGGGTTTCCCCTGCCCATTGCTTGACGGTCATCAGGGTAATCTCAACTTCAAAATCAATAAACTCTTCGATGATGATTTTGGCGGTATCTCCCCGCGCCCCTTCAATGGCATAATTCCAAGCCTTCTCTAGCTCGAAGGCCGTTTGTACAATGGATTGCCCCTTGCCAGAAGAAGACATGACGGGCTTAATTACGTTGGGAAACCCAATTTCTTGGGCGACAGCGGTCAACTCTTCAAGGCTGGTGGCATAGGCATATTTCGCCGTGCGTAATCCTAATTCATTGTGGGCTAAATCCCGAATGCGATCGCGGTTCATTGTGAAATTCGTCGCGGCGGCAGTGGGAATAACGGTATAGCCCTGCTGTTCAAATTCCAGTAGCTTTTCCGTGCGAATGGCCTCCACTTCCGGCACGATAAAATCCGGCTCATATTTTTTTACGACGGCTTCTAGGGCTTCACCGTCCAACATCGAAATCACTTCACGATAATCCGCCACTTGCATGGCAGGAGCATTGTCATAGCGATCCACTGCAATCACGGTATTACCAAGGCGTTGGGCTGCAATCACCACTTCTTTCCCCAATTCGCCTGAACCTAACATCATGATTTTCTTCGGTAATGCGATCGCCATAACTTTAGCCTTCTCTTTCAATAGTTTTTTTGCCACCAATCATCATATCGAGGCGGACTACCCAAACCAACGCTTCGTAATCTTCCCAAATATTATCAAGGCAAAATCCCTGTGGTCACAGGGTAAAGTAGTCCTCTTTTTTTACTGGGAAAAGCAAATTCAATGGACTCACAAAACTCAGAATATTCACCTTCTTTACGAAAAAATCACGATATTTAGTTAAATTTGGTCATAATCACGGATGTTAAAGCAGATAGGGCGACGAAATAATCTATTTACTTTGCCCTTGTCGTATTTACCAGTCTGTTTTGTCCATGTGGTTAAAAAGTTCTCTCGTTTCTCTCGCTTCTCTCGTTGTCACGCCCCTACTCTTACCACTGGGTTCCGTCTCAGCGTCGCCAGCAGTCCAGCCCCCATCTCCTGTTGCTTCAACCATGGAAGCGATAACAGTCGAAAATTTTACTGTCGGCGATCGCGTCGAAGTTCAGCGCAATAACCAGTGGCGCTCTGGGGAAATCCTGTCGGTGCAATTCTTAGAGCAAAAAACAATCTACAGCGTTCGTTACTTAGATATTGGTTTCACTGAAAATAATGTCAGGGGCGATCGCCTAAGAAAGAAAACCACAAGTCGCCCCCAAGCTCGTCGTATTTTTCAAGTGGGTCTACCGGTCATCGTTGCGGAAGGCGAAACCTACCGTGAAGGGGTCATTACAGGCTATCAATTAGGAGGCTACGGCGGCGATCGCTACGAAATTAGCTACAACGACGATTCCCACACCACGAACGTTAAACGTCACCAACTACTCACCCTCGCCGAAGCCCAAGCCCTAGGTTTTGAGACAGACAATTACGATCTATCCACCCCCGAGGCGATCGCCGAAATGCTCGATATCCATAACGAATGGCGCGCGAAAGTCGGAGTGGCTCCCCTAACCTGGTCAGACGAGTTGGTAGAACACTCAAAAATTTGGGCAGAACACCTCTTAGCAGAACGCGACATGTATCACCGACCAGTTTCCCAAAATCCCCACGGTGAAAACCTAGCAAAAGCAACCAAACGCCATATGACCCCCAGCTTTGTCGTAAATCTCTGGGGTTCAGAAGTGAAAGATTATGACTACGAAAGCAATCAATGCATGGGCTTAATGTGCGGCCACTATACCCAAATGGTCTGGCACGAAACAACTCAACTAGGTTGTGCCATGGCGCGGGAAGATGACTTTGAAATTTGGGTTTGTAGCTATGATCCGCCCGGAAATTACGCAGGAGAACGCCCATACCCAATGGTTGAAACGACAGCCCTAGAAACAGCATCCGAGTAAAACAAAACTAGCAAATCGAGTTTATAAATATCAATAAAATAGGCAACCCAATATGACTTTAAATAGCATGGGTTGCCCTTATTTTTTTAATGAGAAATCAGTAATTAGAAATTAGCAATTAGAATTTTGATGGCTAAATCCTGAGTAACTTAAAACTTCTAACTATCTTGATTATTGGTTGTTTGAGTTGCGACCTGAATCGGTTCCTCTTTCGATGTATCCGACTTGAGATAAGTAACATTTGTCGGATAGGCAAATTCGATATCGCGCTTGGCAAAGGCCTCAAAAATTGCCAAATTGATTTTCTGTTGCACATCCATATATAGACTAAAGTCACCACCATTCACAAAATAGACAATCTCAAAATTTAAACTAAAATCACCATAGCTAGCAAAGTGAGCACGGTCAAAAATAGCATTTTCTTGGGATGCAATAATATCTTGAATAATGGCAGGAATAACCTCTAGCTTTTCTTTAGACGTTTCGTAGAGAACACCCAAACTAAACTGAATCCGACGTCGTTCCATCTGTCGAAAGTTACGCACTCTTGAATCGGTTAAATCAGTATTGGCAATGACAATTTCTTCGCCGCTAATGCTTTTGAGACGAGTTGTTTTAATGCCAATGTGTTCTACTGTGCCGAGAAAATCATCGACGATAATAAAATCACCAATGATAAAAGGGCGATCAATCACTAGGGAGAAGTAGCTAAATAGATCGCCTAAAACACCTTGGGCAGCAAAGGCAACGGCAATACCACCAATACCTAAACTGGCAATGACGGCAGAGATATCGAAGCCGAGGTTGTCGAGGAGAAATACTGCACCAATTGTCCAAAGAATCGTACGGATAATGGGCATTAAAGCACTAAAACTTTGCTCTAATTCAAGATCACCTTTTTTAAGAAAGTAAGAGCGTACACTGTATTCGATGAGACGCGAAATGAATTGAATGGCAACAACTGTTGCTGCTATCACCACAAGGGAGCTTACAGTCTCGTCTAGGATAGGATGTAGTGCTAGGTTGCCGATCGCCAGTGAAATATTACCGATATAAAGTAGTCGCACTAGAGCTTTACTAAAAATATTCAGTAGCCGCGGATCGACTTCAAAAAATGATCTTTTTGCCCACTGTCTCACCGAGCAGAGCACTAAACTTTTGACACCGTTAATCACGATTACACCGCCAAGGAGAAAGGCGATCGCCATGGCATAATCCATTACGGTGTTACCAAGAATTGTTTTAGATAAAAACTCTGCTGTCATAAATATCTTTAATATCTTTTACTTTAATTTTTTTGTTTATTCCAATGGGTTCATCCTAATCTTTGTAAACGCAGAAAAAATCTGGAGTTGTGGGGAAAAAATGCTCTCTCAAAAGACACATTTAGGAGCATGGCAGATCACAATTTCATACACCAATCAGCTAGGATAGCCTGAGCATCAAGCGTTAAATCCCTTCACAAATCTTGCTATGAATTTTGCATCTCTAATCTTGATCTTGGTCGGCTTTGGTTTAATTGTGAGTTTAGTACTGTACTTCTTGTCAGCACGCCGCTATCAATCCTCTGAAACGGTCGCCAACTCCTACGACGAATGGACAGAAGATGGCATCCTCGAATTTTATTGGGGCGAACATATTCACCTTGGTTATTACGGCAACCCTCCTCGCGACATGGACTTTCTCACCGCAAAAATTGATTTTGTCCATGAAATGGTGCGCTGGGGCGGACTGGCAACCCTTCCGGCTGGCACGACGGTGCTGGATGTCGGTTGTGGGATAGGCGGCAGTAGTCGGATTTTGGCGCAGGATTATGACTTTGATGTCACGGGTGTCACCATTAGTCCCAAACAGGTGGAACGCGCTACAGAGCTAACTCCCATGGGTGTAACGGCCAAATTTCAAGTCGATGATGCGATGAATTTATCTTTTCCCGATGCCAGTTTTGATGTGGTGTGGTCCATTGAGGCGGGCCCCCACATGCCGGATAAGGCGGTATTTGCCAAGGAATTATTGCGGGTACTAAAGCCCGGTGGCAAATTAGTTGTTGCGGATTGGAACCAACGGGATGATCGCCGTATTCCTTTGAACTGGTGGGAAAAGCCTGTTATGACTCAACTCTTAGACCAGTGGGCGCATCCTAAGTTTTCGAGTATTGAAGGGTTTTCAGAACTGTTAGAAGCGACGGGTTTTGTGCAGGGTGCAGTGGAAACGGCGGATTGGACGCGTGAAACATTGCCTTCTTGGTTCCAAACGATTTGGGTTGGTATCGAACGGCCTAGGGGCTGGCTCCAGTACGGTTGGTCAGGTTTTGTGAAATCCATCCGAGAAGTGCCCACAATTTTATTAATGCGTTTGGCCTTTGGGGAAGGTCTTTGTCGTTTTGGTATGTTTCGGGCTGTACGGGCAGAAGCCTCGACCCAAGACTCCTAATGGGCGCAGGGCGATCGCCGACTGACTCAAAACACTCTTTCAAAAAAAGATAGATTAGAGTATTGACATTGCATTTTTTATCGGTTAGATTGTTTAACTGTGAGTCGCAAGCGAAATGCTCGTACTCAGTCCACAAGCCCCCATCGTCTAGTGGCCTAGGACACCTCCCTTTCACGGAGGCGACAGGGATTCGAATTCCCTTGGGGGTACTAAAAAAAGAAGAGCTTCAGTTAGATCTGGGGCTCTTTTTTGGTTTAAAGATTTTTGTATTTTCAGGACATTGACCATCGCCATTGTGTTTACCGATCAGGCTTTACAAAATATGCGGCGATCGCTCCTAAACTGGTACCAGCGAGAAGGTCGCAGTTTACCATGGCGTAACGAACCAGACATTTATCGCGTCTGGATTTCGGAGATCATGCTCCAGCAAACCCAAGTAAAAACAGTCATTCCCTACTACGAACGCTGGCTAAAAAAATTTCCAACGGTGCAAGCTTTAGCAAAAGCAGATCAGCAGTCAGTACTTAAGCTTTGGGAAGGGCTGGGATACTACGCACGGGCAAGAAATCTCCACCACGCAGCGAAGCAAGTCGTCTCAGAATTTAACGGCGAGTTTCCAGAAGATTTAGAGAATATCCTCAAGCTCAAGGGAATTGGCCGCACCACAGCAGGAGGAATACTCAGTTCTGCCCGGAATTTGCCGTTATCAATTTTGGATGGCAACGTTAAGCGGGTTTTAGCGAGAATTATGGCATTAGAGAAACCGCCAGCAAAAGCCTTGAGGGAATTGTGGGAAGTTTCTGATCAAATTTTAGATCCAGAGAATCCCAGAGATTTCAATCAAGCGTTTATGGATCTGGGGGCGACCCTCTGTACGCAAAAGAATCCGAGCTGTGGCGTTTGTCCGTGGCAAGGTCAATGCAAAGCATTTCAACTGAGGACTCCCACAGATTTTCCCCGCAAGGCTCCCAAAAAGAAAGTGCCCACCAAGAAACTAGTGGCGGCGATCGCCTTTAATGGCCAAAACGAAGTATTTATCCAGCAACGTCCCGTAACAGGCCTACTCGGTGGCCTATGGGAATTTCCCAATACCGAAGGAAATATCGCATCTCTCACAGAAAACCTATTTCCCCAAGCAATATATAAACATTCCCTAGAAACCGTTTTTCATGCCTACACTCACTTCAAGATTGAACTAAAACCCCATATTTATTTTGTCAGCCACCATCAAGGCGATCGCTGGGTAAAAATGACTAATCTACATCAATATCCCTTTTCCAAAGCCCATTTAAAAATTATTAAACAACTATCTAATCATCAACAATTAAGTTTACCCCTAGAGAAAAACCATCCATAAGATCTATCCAGAGAATTTTAAAATAAAAAAATAAAAAAATAAAAAAATAAAAAAGGCAAAGAGCATCACCCCTTACCTCCTTTACCTAATAAAAAACTGACATCCTCTCCCCAGAGAAACATCACCTAAAAATCATCCCATTAAAGATTTTTCTTAATTTCATCCTTAGCATTCTCAACAGTATGCTGAGCCTCAGCTTCCGCTTGCTTTACTTTACCCTCCGCTTGGTCCTTCGGATCACCCGTGAATTCACCAACGGCCTCTTGAACCTTTCCTTCGATATTTTTCAAAGTAGCATCAATTCTATTTTCGTTACCCATAATAAATTTATTTCCTATAATTCTACAAATTCAAGTACAAAGTTAGTCAAGTCAAACAAGCATTCACCAACTTTGTTTTAACTATTAACACAATAGCCTTCAAACCATACCTAGGACTTCTATCAATTGAGATAAATCCTAAAAATCTTTAGGCATATTCCATTTTACATAAGCCATAATCCATAGATTCTTATGCCAAGAAGGCATAAATTTTGACTTTGGCATCGTCTGTTAATCTACCTAGAGAAAAGTCGAAGAGACCCTCTAGATAGATGATTTTTTATGCTCGAATTTTCTATTATCTTAGGGTACAAAATATATAATCTCTCAAAATGAATCAGCGACAAATGAGTTTAAAATCAGGATTAAAACTTTTACTGGGTAGTCTTTTATTATTGTCAGTAACCTTTATCGAACCTAACGTAACCCTTAAATTCAACCAAGTTGCTCAGGCTGCACCACTGTCTCAAGCCACATTTTTATTGGAAGTTCCTAGTCCTTCAGATATGCTCGACAAAGTGACGAATAGCAGTGCAAGTAAGCGTGTAGAAGGTACTGCTGACCGAGTGGTCGGTAGAGCTAAGCGGGATATTGGTGAGGTGTCCAGCGAGGTTTCTGGGCTTTCTGAGAAGGCGGAAGGTTTAGCCCAAGAGGCCAAGGGGAAAGCGAAGCAAGATGTTGCTAAGGTGCAAGAAAAATTAGAGAAATCTGCGAATAGTTTAAAGGATCTATCTGAGGATATGGTCGATTCTATTAAAGATGCTTTTTGATATCAATGATAATTTTAGGTTAGTGAAAAACGAATAAATTTAGTTTTTTGGGCACAGGAATAGTAGGGGATTACAGCCATTTTCTATTATTCTTTGTGTCCATTTTCTTTCTAAAAAAAATGTAAATATCCCAAGGGTTATATATCGCTTTAAAATAATCAAAGTACAGTTGAGATCAAGATAATATATGACAGATTTGGTTTTGGTGGGTGGTGGTCATAGTCACGCGATCGCCCTACGCATGTGGGGAATGAATCCTCTCAGAAATGTCCGTCTTACTTTAATTAGTGATGTGACTTACACGCCCTATTCGGGGATGCTGCCGGGGTATGTTGCGGGGTTTTATGGCTATGACGAAACCCATATCGATCTGCGTCGCCTTGCCTATTTTGCTGGAGCTGATTTTTTAAGAGAGAAAGTTTTTGATTTAAATTTAGAGAATAAAATAATTCTTTGTGGCGATCGCCCGCCGGTACGGTTTGATTATTTATCGTTAGATATTGGTAGTACTCCCAGTGTGACAAATATTCCGGGAGCAAGGCAATATGCGATCCCGGCTAAGCCTGTGCCAAAATTTCTGACGGCGTGGCAAAAAATTCTCGATGAAGCATCAGAAAATCCTTCCCAAAAACAGGACATTATCATCGTTGGGGGTGGGGCAGGGGGCACAGAACTAGCTTTTAATATTCACCATGCTTTAACCCAAAAACTAACATCACCAAATTTACTTTCTTTGCACCTTGTGCATCGCGGCTCGGCATTAATTAGTGGTAATGAAAATCCTTGGGTCAGCCAAAAAACAGAAAAGTTATTGTTGCAGCGTGGCGTTAAGATTCACCTCAACGAAGAAGTAACAGAGGTTTTTAAATCGGGGTTGCAATGTCAATCGGGCTTACGGCTAACGGGAAAGGTGATTTGGGTCACGCAAGCATCGCCTGCACATTGGTTGGAAAAAAGTGCGATTGAAACCGATGCAAAGGGTTTTGTCGTGGTGGATGAAACGCTGCGATCGCCGTCCCATCCTTTCGTCTTTGCGACGGGAGATATTGCATCTATGCGCAACCATCCCAGACCAAAAGCAGGAGTATTTGCAGTACGTCAAGGGAAACCGTTATTTCAAAATTGGCGACGCACTTTTACTGGCGAAGCTTTAATTGATTACAACCCTCAAAAACGTTATCTCGCACTCATTGGCACTGGCGATCAACAGGCGATCGCCTCGTGGTGGAAACTAGGTTGGCGTAGTCGTTGGCTGTGGCATTGGAAAGATAAAATCGACCGCAAATTTATGGATCAGTTTGCCGATTTGCCGGAGATGAAACCCATGGTGGCCGCGACAGCCACTGAACCTGCACCAAAAATGTATTGTGCAGGCTGTGGCGCAAAGGTCGGGAAAAATATTTTGGCAGCCGCCCTTTCAGATCTTGAAACATCGAACACTGAAGGTGTAGTTGTAGGGCTAGATCAACCCGATGACGCGGCGGTCATTCAAGTGCCAAAGGATCAGCTTCTGGTGCAAACGGTCGATTATTTTCCGAGCTTGATTAATGATCCCTATCTCCTCGGTCAAATTGTGACCCAGCATTGCCTCAGCGATCTCTATACGATGGGTGCAATGCCCCACAGTGTCTTGGTTTTAGCGAGTATTCCCCACGGCGAAGCCAGAGTCCAACAGGGACTTTTGCAACAGATGTTAGCGGGAGTCACCAAGGTTTTGCGGGCGGAAAATATTGCATTAATCGGTGGTCATACGAACGAAGCTGACAAATTAGGATTGGGGTTAACTTGCAATGGATTTATCCAAAAAGATGACATTTGGCGAAAAGGTGAAGTACAGGCAGGACAAGCTTTAATCCTGACAAAACCCCTCGGTACGGGCACATTGTTTGCGGCAGAAATGCAACGAGTGGCAAAGGGAAAATGGCTCGATGGGGCGATCGCCGCCATGGTGCAATCCAACCGCAAGGCCGCCGAAATTTTACGCAAATATGGCGCAACCGCTTGTACCGATATCACCGGGTTTGGGCTAGCAGGACATCTCCTCGAAATGCTGCAACCTTCCGGACTTTCAGCGGAATTATATTTAGATCAATTGCCGATGCTTCATGGGGCAGTTGAAACAATAAAACAAGGCTTTACCAGTTCCCTCGCGCCGCAAAATCACACCGCCGAACAATTTATCCAAGCGGATATGTCATTACGAGAAAACCCGAAATATGAATTGCTTTTTGACCCGCAAACATCTGGGGGATTGCTAGCGAGTATCGCTCCTGAAAAAATAACTGCTTGTTTGGCAGATTTGCGGCAGGTGGGTTATGACGCAAGCATTGAAATTGGAACGATCAAAACAGCACAAACTTCTTCTCCACAACTAATCATCTCAACCAGTTGAGTTTGAGGAACTATGCCAAAATTAATCAATAAGGTTGCAATAATCTGAGGACAATCATTATGGTGGCGATCGCCTCACGAGGAATGACCCTCGCCGAATTTCTTGCTTTTTACCCAGAAGAAAACATTTGCTATGAGCTAGAAAATGGAGAATTAGTGGAAATGCCCCCCGAAAGCGACCAAAATCAGCGCATTGCGTCTTTTTTGTTTGCATATTTTCTAAAACTCGGAATTGCTCCCTACTGCTTGCGTATTGGTATTGAAGTGGCAGTTACAGGCTCTAAAGAATCCGTGCGAGTTCCCGATTTCACAGTTTTATCGGAAGAAGCGGCTCTTGCTCTAGAAGGTGCAACGCGTTCGACAATCATGCCTGATATGCCGCCACCAAAGCTTGTAGTTGAAGTGGTTTCGCCGGGCAAAGTAAATATTAATCGGGACTATCGTTATAAGCGGGCACAATATCAAGCGCGGGGTATTAGTGAATATTGGATTGTCGATCCCCTTACCAGTAAAGTCACCATCTTGTCGTTAAATGAAGGTTTATACGACGAAGCCACTTTTGTTGATGCAGAGATTTTGACCTCACCTTTACTTCAAGAATTACAACCAGAAAACGAAATTACAGCCGCCCAGGTTTTACAGCAAGCCTAAACGGGGCGATCGCCACACCTTACTGTTTTCTTAACCCAAAAACCTTTATTTAGTAAGCCTCTCAGCAACTTTCGAGAACTTATTTTACTCCGATCTCAGCCGTTCATAATATGGGATAATCTCAGCAGTTTAAGGGGCATCAAGCTCATTTGACCCATTTAAATCACGAAAATCACAGATAGCGTCTAACTTTGCTACCAACTCACCACAGAGTATAAGTAGTACGAAGCATTTGTTAAAGTGAGTTTCGCAAAAACGCTGATGCCATGCATGCGATTTTGACAGTATTCACAAGAAAATTCACAAGCAACCGAAGGAGTGAAATCAATGAAAATCATTGTTCTGGGTGGAGACGGATTCTGCGGCTGGCCCACATCGTTACACCTATCCCAAGCAGGTCACGATGTCGTTATTGTTGATAATCTTTCTAGACGAAATATCGATAATGAGCTGGAAGTGGATTCTCTGACTCCCATCCGGCCAATGTCTGTGCGCCTTGAAGCGTGGCAAGAACTCACTGGCAAGCGCATCAAGTTTTTGAATTTTGATATCGCCAAAGAATACGATCGCCTCCTAAATCTTCTTTTGGATTACGAACCAGATGCGATTGTTCACTTCGCTGAGCAGCGGGCGGCTCCCTACTCGATGAAATCGGCGAAGCATAAGCGTTATACCGTCGATAATAATCTCAATGGCACAAACAATGTGCTTTGTGCAGTGGTTGAATCTGGTCTAGATATTCATATCGTCCACCTCGGCACCATGGGTGTGTATGGTTATGGCACTGCGGGCATGAAAATCCCCGAAGGCTACCTTGATATTCAGGTGGTGACGGAGGATGGCAAGGTCATTGAAAAGCAAATTCTTCACCCGGCAAATCCGGGTAGCATCTACCACATGACCAAGACGCAGGATCAACTGTTCTTTGCGTATTACAACAAAAACGATAAAGTCCGTGTCACAGATCTCCACCAAGGTATTGTCTGGGGAACTAACACACCGGAAACGGCGATGGATGAGCGGCTCATTAATCGTTTTGACTATGATGGTGACTATGGCACAGTACTCAATCGTTTCTTGATGCAAGCGGCAGTGGGCTATCCCCTTACGGTGCATGGTACTGGTGGCCAAACTCGCGCCTTTATTCACATTAAAGACACTGTTAAATGTGTGGAGCTGGCGATCGCCAACCCACCAGAAAAAGGAGAGCGCGTCAAAATCCTGAACCAAATGACAGAAACTCACCGCGTTAAGGAATTAGCGGAAATCATCAATAACATTACAGGTGCAGAAATTCAGTACCTTGAAAATCCCCGGAATGAAGATTCTGAAAATGATCTTTATGTGGAAAATCAGTGTTTCCTCGATATGGGTTTAGAACCCACCAAACTTGATAAGGGTTTGATGCTGGAGGTGACGGATATTGCCAGTAAGTATGTAGACCGCTGCGATCGCAGTCGCATTCTTTGCACGTCTAAATGGACACAAACGTCTGAGCGTGCTGCTGCCCACGCCGCCAAGTCCTAACTCTAAACTTCAAAACTCAACTTGATTTGTCGATCTTTTTTTGTATCCCTCTTACTGATAAGGGGGATTTTTATTGGGGTTTTGGGGTTGATGGTAATTCGAGTAAAGGTTGCCAATATTGTGAAAGATTGAGGTCTAAATCCGGAGCATAACGCACGGTGACAAACAGATTATTAAATAAATTACCCATTAAAATATTGTCGTAAAACTCACCGAAATCCCGTGGTTTAGCGCCGCCGAGGTGTCGAGAAATGACGTTAAAACCGACGCGTTGAATCCGACTTGGACGTAGATAGTCTTGGTTTCTGAGCCAGGCTCGCAGGGATTTCTGATTTTTTAAACGGCGTAGTGATTCCCTGAGTATCTTTGGTTGATTGGATAGATCGCTCAGTTGGAATGCTTTTTTTAGGTAGGGTTCGGCTTCCTCTGGGTAGAGCCACGCGGCGATCGCCAATGCCCATTTTTTATTGTCACTAATCGCTGTGTGTAGGGTATTAATTTGTTCAGCAGTTAAATCTTGTTGCCAAGTTTCAGGAGTTGTTTTTTCTAGGGCGAGCAGTAATTGCCCCAATGTAAAGTTATTGACCGAAAAGTCTTCTGCAGCTCCGGCATCATCGCTGTAATACCACCGCAGAGCCCCACGGTTTTGGTGGAGTTGGGTTTGCAGGGTTTGATTTTTTGGCTTTGTCGCGATGATTAAATCAGTGAAAATCTCGTCAGTCCGTTCCAATATTGCGGGATAGTAGTCGAGCCATTCTGCCTTGAGCCACAGCGGACTCATCGCAAATTCTGGAAAGCGCACAAATTCAATGGCGATCGCCTCGATTGCTTTCTCAATTTCTCCACGCTTAAACCAACTTTCTCCCAAACCAAATAGCGTTAAACGATGGTAGGGCATGAGTTCCATGGCGCGACTAAAATAGGCCGTGGCAGCAGTCGGTGTGTCCACAAGGGTGAGCCAACCTAAACTGCTGTGCCCAAATTCGTAGCTCGGTGAGGCGGCGATCGCCCGTTGAAACCAGAGGATCGCTTCTTCCCGTAACGTGCGTTGAATATCAGCAGGATGATTATCCCAGAGTGCCAGTTCCCCCAATGACCAACCCAGTTGGTAGGCATAGTAAGGCTGCCAAGGTGCGAGGGAATGGGCGGTGGCGAGTTGATCCACAAAGGTTTCTAGTTTTTCTTGCCGCAATGACTTGAATCCAAGGTGGGAGGAGGCAAAGGCTGCATTCATTGGTATTGACCAACTTAAAATTCCCGCCAGTATCAAACCAATTAGGCCGAGGGATAATGGTTGAAAAATGGGCTTGAGGGCGACGACGGGCCTAACGTAACGGTGGTGCAAATTCGTGAGGAGAGAAATGTAGAGTAATAAAAAGCTGGCGATCGCCACCACATCAAGTTGATAATCCGTTAAAGCCATCACGCCATAGCCAATCCCGGCCGCGCCAATGGCATAAACCAAAATTTTGTCTTCAGCGGCGATCGCCTTCCAAATCTTAGGTTGCAATAATTTCCACCACATTTTGGCCAGCAAACCTAAACCAAGCAACATTGTGAAACTGCCCAGTAACCCCAACTCTGCCCAAATTTGTATGGGAGTACTGTGGAGTTGAAATAAAATCTCGGCTTCTAAACCAGCCCAAACTGGACGAAACTCTTGATACAGCAAAGCCACAGAACCTAATCCCTGTCCCGCTAGCGGTTGCTCCCAGCCCATTTGCCAGCCGGTGTAGGTCGTGATCCAGCGATAGGCAAATTCGCCCCCCTGTTGACCAAAAGAAAAAAGCCCTGTGAAAGTGCCCCGTAGTCGCTCATTTTGGACAGCCCAGAGCACAAGCAATGTCAATCCTGATATGCCGCCCAAACCAAGCCAACGCCGTGGCAACGTACTTTTCCAGAGTAGCAACAGAACCATGACCCCGAACGACACGCATAATCCAAGCCAGCCACCGCGAGAATTTGTCGAATAAAACGCAATAAAACTAAGGCTACAGCACGCCACCCAAAACCACCGCTGCCAAGATTTTGCGGCGATCGCCAAACTGATTAAGAGCGGTAGCGCCAATAATAAAAATCCTGCAACATAATTAGGATGACCAAAGGTTGCCCAGTTTCGTAAAGTGACGCTCGAAAATCGATATTCCGCGGCAATCCCCAGCTCCTTTAAAGCGTCAAGTCGCGCCAGCTCTGGCAACACCGTCTCTGTAAGCCAAAGCGTTAAGCTCCAAATGCTAAAGGCTCCACACAATAATCCTTGGGCGAGTAGTAGCGGATGGGTCAGTAGCGCCTGGCTTTTTTCTGCCCTAGACTGCTGGAGCCAAAAGTGATGTAGCCCATACAAAATACCGATATAGGCAATATCTACGGCACTATACAACACCGCCATTTCTCGAAACGGAGCCGTCACCAACGACAAACTTAGCGTCGCAATGAGACAAAAAATCACCCAGTCTAGGTTGCCACCCAGCCACCATAAACCCTTTGATTCTCCTTGGCGCTGCCCCCAAATCTGGGCGATCGCCCAGATTACGCCACATAAAAATCCGCCTTGCACCAAATAAAACCAAGGCAAGCCAACCATAAAACTATGGTTATCCGGCATTAGTACAGCCCAACCATAAACCCCAAGGGCAAAGAGTCCAAGACCTAAACTAACAACTTGCAACAGGCGATCGCGCATGGAAATCAG
Organism: [Limnothrix rosea] IAM M-220; assembly: GCF_001904615.1. Taxonomy (NCBI): domain Bacteria; kingdom Bacillati; phylum Cyanobacteriota; class Cyanophyceae; order Chroococcales; family Geminocystaceae; genus Picosynechococcus; species [Limnothrix rosea] IAM M-220. The sequence goes on along the minus strand of NZ_MRBY01000001.1, from coordinate 121,204 downwards.
AGCAAAAAAGTGACTGCTCCAATCTTAAAAGAACTGTCATTAATTCCTCTCGCTTCGTTCCCAAAGTCCAATTAGTTTCGACTTTATTTTGACGGGGTGCGATAGCTATCAAGAATTGAAGGAAAAACACCAATCTGTTTGGTGACAAGATGATAAAGCCAAATATTCCAAAGACTCATGGAAAAAGCCGTCGCAAATGCCGCGCCGAGAATCCCGAAAAATTTAATGCCCACCCAATTCAAAATCGCGTTGGCGATCGCCGCGACGAACATCACTTTAGCCGCTTGGTTTTGATGTCCCGTCATCGTCATGAGATAACCGACCGAGCCAGAGCCAACATTGACAAGTTGCCCCACAATCAAAAGCGCCAATGCCCATTTTGCCGCAGTAAATTCGCTGCCAAATAACTGCAAAACGGGTTCTGAAAAACTCACGAGACCAATCGCCGTCACCAAAGCCGGATAAAACATCCAGCGAGCATTGGTAGAGACAAGCTCCTGCAATCCTCGGCGATCGCCCTGACTATAGAGTGATGCAATGAGCGGAGCGGTAATTGAGTTGACGGACATCAAAATAAACTTTACCCAAGCCGATGTCTTCAGGGCTGCACCATAGATCCCTACCTGTTTTGCATCGAGAAGAGCGCCAATCATCAGGGTATCGGTTTGACTGAGAATAATTTGTGAACCGCCCATCAGCATTAAGGGTAAAGCCACGCCCCACCATTGTTTAATCTCGTATTTTGGCGGGGCATCGCGAATCGAATTATCTAAAGTTTGCAAAAACCAAAACCCTTGTACACACACAATTAGGATTCCAGAGACAATAAAAATCCAGAGTGCATTGGTGCTGGTTAGCGTGTGGGAAATTTGCCAAATCCCAGCAATACAGGCAAGCAGGAATGGATGAAGAATGAACTCAGGAAAATAAGCTAAGGCAATTTTTTGGCAGCCACGGATGATTTCTCGTTGGAGATTAATTAACGCCACAATCGGAGTCGCTAACAGTCCAATGCTCATTGGCACGACATATTCTTCAAAATTTCTAGTCTCATTTAGCCTGAGCCAAATTACGGAGGCGATCGCCGTAACAACCAAGCTGATGATCACAGTCTGGAGCCAACTGCTGCGAATAATGCCCTTCAAAGATGACCAACGTTTGTGAGCTTGATATGACGGCACAAACCGTAAGACAGTGCTGGGCAAGCCAAGTCCAGCAAATAAAGCGAAGGAAATAATCACCGCATTCACATAGTCATAGATGCCGTATTCTGCCGCGCCCATCCAGCGTGCTAATAGGACTTGCGAGCCATAAATGACCCCTGAGCTGACAATCTGAATGACTAAAGCAACGCCTGCTCCTCGGACTAACTGGAGCAATAAACTAGGCGGTTCAGACTGAGGTTGGGGCACTGTTTAATGTTTGGAGTAAGCGGAGTTTTAGATATTGTCTTAATTTTAGGAGTGCTGCAATTTGGAACTACCCCTGACCTGAAAAGGGCGATCGCCGCCATCCACAAACTTCGCTTCGAGCTGTCTGGGCAAAAAAGAAGACCCCCACGGCTTGGTGTAGGAGTCGAACTGAAGCATTCAGTTGTATTTAACCTTTCGTCTAAATTGCTCAACCTAGTCGCAAGAAAATTAAGCCTAAACTTTATTGAGGTTGATGCCAGCTTCTTTAGCCATTGCATCAATGCCTTTCTTTTCGATCGTTTTAATTGCCTTAGTGGAGAGACGAAGACGCACAAAGCGGTTGCCTTCAGGCCACCATACTCTTTTCCACTGGAGGTTAACTTGTTGTAATTTTTTAGTACGACGGTGGGAGTGGGACACTGCCATACCGTTATTTGCTTTCTTTCCAGTAAGCTGGCATTTACGGGACATAACGGAATAACTCCTAACAATTTCTATAATAAGCAATCCAATCTACAATCATAGGGCATTATCGAAGAGAGTTAAAGTCTATGGAACGCGGAAAATTGACAGCGATTATTACAGGTGCGATCTCCCTACTGGTGGCGATCGCCTACCTATTACTCGTCCAAATCCTTGATTTCCGAGGAGAAATGAAGCCTGCGCCGATGATGCAAGTACCTAGTATTCAAATCAGTTTTGTCGCACCACCCAGTGTTTTCCAGTGATTTTTCCGTCATAAATTTTCAACTTTCAATGACAGAATACTAGCGAAAGACTAACGGTAGAGGGATCGTTTCTTTACCTGCTGCCAGCTTGTACCAACACCATCGGCAATACCACGGGCAATCAATCCTAAAGCGCGACCGACAACATTTGTCAGCACATAAACCACGATTTTCCCCAGCCAAGCCACCAGCGCCCGCACCCTAGGAGCTAGGGCATCCCGCAATTCTAAAATCATCGTCACTCCCCAAGCAAATCCTTCTAGGGTTGCTAAGTCTTCATGGCGTGGTGCATAGATAGAGGTACGCACTAATCCTGCCGTTGAGAACTGTAGTAGAGAGTATTGACTCTCGAAAATTGCCTTCGGCTCCAGCCAATATTTTTCTCGGCGATATTGCCACGATAGTTCATTGCGAAAGCGGGCAATTTCACGGGATGAGCGAATTTTTTTGTTATATAAGTTGTGCTTGAAAATCTCGGATTCGCTAAAGGTATTCAGCAAAAATTGCATCACGCTATTACTAAGCTGAATTAGCAGGTTTTCTAAAATTAGTTGCGATCGCCTGATGGCTTCTTGGGCTTCAAGACGGTATTCAACATTATCAATGATTAAGGGTTTCTCTAATAGTAAATATTGAAAAAGTTCGAGGGTATAGGGGGCAGCACGCAAATTCGTCTCAAGGATGGCGATCGCCTCACGATTTAACAGTTTCATAAAGTCTTCTGATCGACTATCTTCGTCAGGGGCATAGCGACTAATGAATTCTTGGGTACTCAAGCGCCAAGTACTACGAAGGCTCCGTTCTTGATATTTTTGAAAAGCTTCTATCTCTATTATTTTCCACTGGGGATCGTTTAGGGTTTGGGTGAGCTGTTGCAGAATAATATAATAAAGTTCACGCTTTTTATCTATAGACAAAATATCGGTTTCAAGGGTATTTCCCGTCGCATTTAGTAAGTTACGATTGAGTTTAAAATAAACTTTTTCCAGTAATGTTTGCCAACGCGAATTAGTTGTTGCTAAGCCTAAATTTTCGAGGGGAACAATTTGCATTGAGTCCGAGGGCTCTAGATCTATTTGAGGCGGGTTAAGGGGCTGAATACTCAGGCTTGCTTGTGGTAAAAGTTGACGAATGACCCATGCCGCGGCTTGTAGTTCGCGGCGACGACCTTCTCCCACCAGACGATTGAGGGCGGCGACATCTTTCTGGTTTAAATATTGTTCAACGTTATCGAGGGTGCGGTAAATATCTCCGAGACTTCGTCGACGCAGATTGGTCAAAATATTTTGTTTTTTTATCTGCGGACGTTGTGACCAAACAATTTCTCCGGCGACAATTTGCTCCAATGTCGTGATGATTGTGGCGATCGCTGTGCCTTTGGGGAAATAGCCCTGAATGCCGTCCTGCTTAGCTTGGGTTAAGCGTTCTGTGTCGAGCTGACTGGTAAACAAAACAACGGGAATATCAGCGTAAATCTGCTGCAATTCTCGATATCTTAGCCAATTTTCGTCCCCCTGCCAACTGGGTTCGCAGAGGATAATATCCGCAGTGGGTTTATTTGTTTGGCCAAAAATATTATCAAAAGGCTCTGCGGCGATCGCCCAATCTGTTTCCTGCGCTAATGCTGTACAAAACCCAAGGCGAAAAATGGGATCATCATCAACGAGTAACAGTTTCATAGCGTGCGACAACAAAGGTAACGAATCTAGTTTAATCACTCATCATCGCAGATCAAGACGAATTCACAAAAAACCGAAATTTCCCAAGGTCTATTGTCTGAAAAAACAAGTTTGTTCTCGCTTCGGCGATCGCCACTCTATTCGGAGTCCTTAACTAATCCGTAATGCTTTTCGTCTACTACCGATAGTCGATCCAGTTCTTCCTCCTGCTCAATAGTTAATTCAATAATGGCAATGTCAGACACAGATAAAAATTGCAAAGCAATGGGGCGACATTGCAAATCAGCATAACGTTGCTGACAAAATTCAAGATCCTGCATCACCTGAACAATGCCGAACCGATCACCAATCGACATAGCCTGACAAGAAATGATGAAATGTTCTCCGACTTTATTTAAGCCAATATAAATTTCGTCAATTTCGATTTGACCAATACTTTTTACTGTTGTTCGCAAATAATTTTGGAGTGAATCACAAGTCAATCCAGTGAAAATATCAATCAGGCGATTGAAGCGGACTTTAGTGAGTAGAGCTTACTCATCAGAACCCGGCGAATAAGTCGTAATAATTTCAGGAGTCGCGTCCGAAATTTGAATTTTGTGGTGATGAGATGTGGGCGATATATGTGCGGGAGCTACCTGTCGAAATTCATAACTTCCCATACCAGTGCCAATAATGCTCCACTCTGTATCTCCTGCCACACAATTACGGATTGACTCTGGTAAATCACGGCGAAATCTATACAAGTAGGGAATATCACCAAGATTTTTAACCCTTGATAAATTTAACCTTTCACAAGCTTTGGCAAGTTCATCTCGATTAAATGAAACACTGGTATCACCTTCTTCATAATTATCGAAGAAAACATACTCAATAATTTGATCATATTTTGACTACTTTTTCTGTACCACAACAAATCTATCTATCTCGTATTTTGACTCACTAACTTTTTTTCTCTTGTTCGTTTTGGAATCAAGTCACGGGAAATTTCCCAATATGCACAAGCTTCGCTTACTGTGTAACTCAGAAATTGTTCCTCTACTTTTTCTAAAGATCGAGGTGTTAAATCTCGAAGATCGCAGTTGAGAGCTTTGATGATTTCATCGCCGATTTGTTTAGCGAGTAAAGGTACGACTGCATTACCAATTTCACGAAACCCGTGCCAAATAGTGCGGTGGAATTGAAACCAATCAGGAAAAGTATGTAGTCTTGCAGCCTCACGAATACTGATACATCTCGGAACAGCATAATGAATTGGTCTAGCAGCAGTATGTGCTCCTCTACCACTGGGAGTCCCTGCTCGCAGGGTATTGGATAAACCATCTGGATGCAGTCTATAAAAACGACTCACTTTTTCTGTTTTGCCGGGCTGGGTTTGTGCAAAACGATCAGTTGACTTTTGGGTATGGTTTGAGCCGAGATGACCCCACACTTTTCCGTTTGTACTTCTTTTATGGCAGAGCTTAAATGCGCCATCATTTTTTACGGAGAAATTTTTTCTGAAATTAATGTAGTTTAGTTGAGTCGCCGGGATTCCAGTATCTTTTCCTTTATGTACAGTGATCGCCTCTAAATCTTCAATGGCATGACTAACTTTAACTTGAGAGTCTTCTGTTGGTGTTGTTGCTATGGGATAGCAAATTGGAGGCACGCCATCACGATAACCAAGAATAAATAATCGTTTTCTCTTTTGTGGGACTCCATACAAAGATGAATCGAGAACTTGCCCAGATTCAATGGTTTGATAGCCAATTTGCTTAAATCTGTTAATGAGAGTGTCACGGAAGGTTCGATGTTTGCCAGTCGCCATCCCTGCAACATTTTCGAAAATAAAATATTTTGGTCGAATTTCATCGACAATTCGTAAATACTCAAATACCAATTGATTACGAGGATCTTCGAGTTGCCGTTTGCCCATCAAGGAAAAACCCTGACAAGGCGGCCCTCCCGCGATCAGATCGATTTCTCCCATAAATCCTTTGTCGCGAATTTGTTGTAGTAGAACATCGCTATCTAACGTATTGATGTCTTGGCAAAGGGTGACACCATAGGAAAAATTGAAGTGGTGAACCAAAGCATGAACCGGATCAACTTCGACTGCTCCAGCAACGTCAAATCCAGCAGCCTCTAAACCTAGAGATAAGCCGCCACATCCTGAAAATAAGTCAATTGCTAATGGTCGTCCCACAAATTTTATTAGTTTTAGTTATTTTGTATTGAAATTATAGCGGATGAGATAAGACGAAAAGGAGGCAGCGAAAAACCACCTCTTTTCGTAGATTAATCGACTATTTAACGAGAGACATTACCTAAACAGTGACGGCAGCCTCTTTATTCAGACGATCTAACTGTTGAGTCAATAGGCTGAGGAATAGGCCGACATCAGTGACCACACCGGTAGACTCGACAGAACCGCGATCGCTGAGCTTTGTGACAACGGCAGGATTAATATCGACACAAACCATCTTCACACCAGCGGGAGTCATATTACCGACACCGATGGAATGGAGCATGGTCGAGAGCATGAGCACCATATTTGTGCCTTCGAGTAGTCGAGAATACTCGGTCTGAGCCTTAATCAAATCCATCTCTGTATCGGGTAAAGGACCATCATCACGAATTGATCCGGCTAAACAGAAAGGCACGTTTTTCTTAACGCATTCATACATCACACCTTTGGTAATGAAGCCCTGTTCTACGGCATTCGCAATGCTGCCATAACGACGCACAGTGTTAATGACTTTCAGGTGATGACGGTGACCACCGCGCACGGGAACACCTTTGTTCATATCAACGCCGAGGGAAGTGCCTAGGACAGATTGCTCCATGTCATGGACGGCGATCGCATTACCACCGAGCAGCGTATGAACATAACCTTGACGAATGAGGCTAGACAAATGCTGTCCACCACCGGTGTGAATGACAACCGGGCCAGCCGTAACGACCACTTTACCGCCTTGCTCACGGATTTTTTGTAGCTCCCACGCGATCTGCTCGACCACTAGCTCAACGCGACGCTCACTGGAGACACCTGCGCCCATAAAGCTAAACTCTTTTTTCTCTTGGGTCGGACGGGCATTACTCTTGTGGTTTGTGCGAATCCCATCGACACCGACGACCACTTTTTCACCCACCTGCAAATCTCTTAACAAACGGCAGCGGGCAGAAATTTGACCATTATTCTCTGTAATGGCGATCGCCCCATCCATGCGCTGGTGAGAAACCTTGATCCACTGACCACGCACCCGCACCTCAGTGGGATAAATATTCGTGACATAAAAATCATCCGGCGCAACACCAACGTAACGAACCACCTCCAGCTCCGCATCCGTCACATCTTCATCAGAGGTATTTACAGCACCAAGCTCAATGAGTTGAGACATGATATCTTCCATGACCAAGGTCGAAGGAGCAGACACACGCACATTGGCAGAAGATGTATTTTTACGCTCTAAACCAAGGTTAAAGTTGAGCACCTTCGCACTCCCCCCTTGCTCTGCAATGAGATCCAAAGCAGCATTTAAAATGCCCGCATCCAGCAAATGACCCTCAAGGTGAATAATGCGGCTATCCACAGGCTGGTTGGCATGGGGTTCCCCTTGGATCGGTTCAGTGGTTTTTAAAGTAAGACACTTCGCAGCACCGCCGGCCTTGAGAAATTCTGTTAGGGACGTTTGGCGAGTTTTAAAGCCCTTTGCGTGGATCATTTTTTCTAATTCAGCGCTGATCTTATTCATGATGATCACATCGCCAACATTCACCGCGTTACAGGCGAAATTCACAGCGTCTGGCTCAGGCACAACAATGCGCTTTTCTTCAGGAATACGCTTCTCGATTAATGCATTGGAATAGGTATCAAAAGCAGGTGGATAATATAAAACATAGCCACCGTCGAGGGGACAGAAGCAAGTATCAAGGTGGTAAAAACGGGGATCAATAAGGCGCAATGACAAAACTTCAATATCCAGCCACTGGGCAATATAAGCATGGGAATCTAGCTCGGAACGGAAACCATAACCCGCCCATAACGCACCAGTACCACGGTCAAATAAAGCATCACCAGCGCCTTCGAAGGGCAAATCTTGGGGCAGCTCATAAACCTGAAAGCCATGCTCCGCAAACCATGCTTTAAAGTAAGGCTCTTCCCCTTGGCGCTCTGGGTGATAAAAACGACTCAAAATTGCTTTTTTGCCGAGCACCAAACCAGCATTAGCGGTAAACACCATATCTGGCCAGCCTTTAGCGGGGGGCACAAGCTCAACGGTGGCATGGTCTTTAATAATGTGGTGTAGTGCCTGCCACTGCTCCACTGCTTTTGCCTGGGAAGATTTGTGGACGTTACCCTCCATCCAAGGGTTAATGACATAGTCCACGTCATAGTGGTCGGGAGAGCACATCAAAATACGGGTCTGGTCGGTCATAATAAATAAAAGTTACGAATAGGTTGCGTCGCTATTTCTCTGGGGTTGGGCTAGCTTCTTGATGGCGATCGCCCCCCACGAAATTGAGTGCGACAGTTTAGTGCCTGTTAAGCCGATTGCTCATTTTATCGGGATGTCCCCTTTAATAAAACTTTTTTCGGGGCGATCGCCTGCTTTCTGGGCGACCCAGCGATTCTTTATTGGCAAACCCTAACAATATTGCGCGAAACTGCGGCGATCATGAACGACCAAGCAACAAGCTCCATCAGAGAAAATTGGCACAAATATATAACTTACTGAACAAAATGCAGGCATTAGAAACGTTATGCTAGTAACAATCTTTAACGCGATCGCTACTTCAAACCCCCGAAAAGACGTAACGTTTTGTAACAAAATGTTGAAATGGGGTTTCGAACAGGGAAGTTTAAGGTTAATCGATCCTAAACAGATTTAAGGAGAGTCACTACAATGACCCCTACGAACCAGTCCGACAAATCGTCTACCACTGGGACTGCCACTGCATCGACAGATGAGTTTGCATTTTTCGATCAGACCGCAACCAGTAACCGCAATGGTCACACCACAGACTTGGTTCGCCTTTATCTGCAAGACATTGGACGGGTTCCACTTCTGGAAAGGGATGAGGAATTAACCGAAGCTCGCAAGGTTCAAAATTATATACAGCTTTTAGAAAAACGGCAAGAGGTAGCAGAGCAAGGAGATGAAATCCTCGTCGAATTCCTCAAGCTCATTGCAGTCCATGATCGTTTAGCCATTGAGCTAGGTTGTCGTCCGGCCATGGGCCGTTGGGCGACAGAGGTCGGTTTAGAGCGAGAAAATTTACGGCAAAAAATTCGTGCGGGCAAGGAACGTTGGGCTGAATGTGTCGGTTTAAACGTAAAAGAATTAGAATCCGTCCTCAAGGCTGGAACACAGGCCAAAGAACACATGATCCAAGCAAATCTACGCTTGGTGGTCTCCGTCGCTAAAAAATATCAAAATCGCGGTTTAGAGCTGCTTGATCTCATTCAAGAGGGCACATTAGGTCTAGAACGGGCTGTTGATAAGTTTGACCCCACTAAGGGCTATCGATTTTCTACCTATGCCTACTGGTGGATTCGCCAAGGGATCACAAGGGCGATCGCCACCCAAAGCCGCACCATTCGTCTCCCAGTTCACGTCACAGAAAAACTCAACAAAATCAAAAAAGCCCAACGACAAATTTCCCAAACCCAAGGTTGCACACCGACCCTAGAAGACGTTGCGAAAGTCCTCGACATGACCGCAGCGCAGGTTCGAGAAGTATTACAAAAAGTGCCCCGCTCCGTTTCCCTAGAGATTCGCGTCGGCAAAGACCGTGACACAGAACTAGGCGATTTGCTCGAAACCAGTGATGCGTCCCCCGAAGAAAATCTTGTACGGGAGTCTCTGCAACGGGATTTACGCAATCTTTTAGCAGAACTTACAGACCGCGAACAGGAAGTGATTCAGTTGCGCTATGGCCTAGACGATGGCAAAACCTATTCCCTCGCAGAGATTGGGCGTGTCCTAGAGCTGTCGCGGGAGCGAGTCCGCCAAATTGAAGCGAAAGCATTACAAAAGTTACGTCAGCCTAAGCGTCGTAATTTGATGCGAGATTATCTCGATACCTTGTCTTAAATCTCAGGGAATAAAATACTTTTTTGGACATTCTTTCGGATGTCTTTTTTTATGGAAAAAGGGCAATTACAATATCAACATTAGTCATGAATGCGCTTGTTGACATAGCCGAGATAATGGGTCTTTTTTACCCAGCAAGAAATAGGTTTGCATTAACCCTTTTCCTTTCACATGTATGGCCTCACGTTGCTGAAAAAAGTAGCGATCGCCTAATTTTTCACGAAAAGTTTCAGTCACTTGAATACTATTGGGCAACCCTTGAGATTCCATGCGGCTAGCCACATTTACCGAATCACCCCACAGATCATAAATAAATTTACGAGTGCCAATCACCCCCGCCACCACCGAACCACAGTGGATCCCAATCCGTAGCTGTAAAGCATAGCCATTTATTTGATTTAAACGCTCAATTTCACTGAGCATTTCCAGCGCCATATCAGCCATACATTCCGGATGATGGGGTTGCGGCATTGGTAAACCACCAGCCACCATGTAAGCATCCCCAATTGTTTTAATTTTTTCCAAACTATAAATTTCTGACAGACGATCAAACGAGGAAAAAATATCATTTAAGAGCGTCACAATTTCGGCAGGTTTTTTATTAGCTGAAAGTGTTGTAAACCCCACAATATCTGCGAATAAAACCGAGACATGGGGAAAGCCCTCGGCAATATAGCGACGGTTTTCTTTTAGCTCACGAGCAACGGAGGCTGGCAGAATATTGAGTAATAGTTCTTCGGATTTTTCTTGTTCGCGGCGGACATTTTGCTCTGCGATGATACGCTGCTGAATTTCGGTGGTGATACGGGTCAACATGGATCGAAATTCATCCATGACATCGCCCAGTTCATCATTACGGTTGTGATGTAGAGAATGAAGCTCAGCAGTATGAATTTTTTCTGGATTTGAGATCACGAGTTCTCCAGCAGCCCTCAGGTCTTCACGCAATTTCAGAATCGGTGCAATGACTAAAATTTGCATCACAATCAATGTTGAAGCCGTGACAAAAACGGAAATAATGATCACAAGGATTCCAATGCGCAGTTTGTACTGAACTAACTCGGTTTGGATGCCGCTAATGTCGTGGCGCAGAACAAACATATAGTTAACTTGCTCAAATTCTGACCAACTACTGTCGTAGAGACTTTCGGACCAGTTTTTATAGTTTGTTTTTCCGGTTTGCAATGCCTGCCAAGTCAAGGCTGGGCGATCGCCAAAACTAGCGAGAACTTGACCCTGTTCGTCGTAAATTACAGCCCCCCGTAAAGACAACATCAAATTGTCATGATTCGCTTCCCTTAGCTGTTCTAGTAATAATTCTGCTTGCTGTGGCGTTGGGGGTGTTGATCTTGCTTGGGACTTTCGGGAGTTGGCCACTAGCCATGTCACTTTAATCGATGTGCGATCTTCTAATTCCCGTAATAATTCCCGCTCCCGACGTTGCGCTGATGGCACGAGAATAATGGCTTCGATCACAACAATGCTCACAAAAATCCAAAATGCCACCCGTCGCGAAATACGTCGACTCACTAATTGCACAAAAAAATGTCGTCTTGATCCCATGGCAATTGCTGAGCCCAGATATCGTGGAGTGGCGAATGGTAGTACTGCAATCCCTTTATTTATATATCTCTTTCTTCGTCTATCCTAGCGAGCAGCCGTACAAAAATCATGGAGCCTCCCTGAGAATTTCCTGCAAATTAGCAAAAAAAAAAGGGGCGATCGCCCCTCGATTAAACTAAATTGTCTAAAAAAATCACCTATGCACTAAGCAGCCGGTTGGAGACGGGCATAGAAAATACCACGAATACGAACTTCCTCAGGATCCTCGGCCCCCATATCAGTCGATGAAGTTTGCTCACTTTCAAAAGTGCCAGCAATTTCACCCGTTTTCTCATCAATCTTGGCAATTTGTAGAGAAATTTCTCCAGTACGAGTATCGTACTGCTTAATATTGGCACGAGTTAAATCATCAACATCTGCCTGGGCAGGGAGAGCAACAGCATTGTCATAGCCACTAGCAGCACCACGAGCCTTGGGATCAAGAAAAACGGCTCCACGATAAGGAGGCACTCTAAACTCTCCCACAAAATCAGTGGAAGTATTGATGGAATCAGAAGGCGTGAGGGTCTTCGCCACTAGGTTCTTAATGGTAAAGAGGAAAGGCACTTGCTTACCACCGGGCAGCTGCACCGTCACTGGCTGGAAGTCGATGCCATCCAATTCCTTGAATGTCATAATGCCATCTTCGTCGACAAGAATTTCACCAGTCATTTGCTCAAGGGAAGACGTGTAACGAGTCAGCATTTTGCCTTCGACAAATTCTGCATCACGACGCTTATTGAGCGGCTCTTCCTTAACGAAATAAGTCTGAGGCTCTAAACAGAGGTCAGAAAATTCGATTGTTTGCCCCGGTTCAATGGGAATAGAACCACGGGTAAACTCAGCAATTTGGGGGCAGGAATTGGCTAAACCTGTGTTCAAAATTTGGTCATATGTTAATTTTTGGACGTCTACGGACGCAGCGTCAGGAGTTTCGCTACATGCTGCCGTCAGAACGCCGATACATAGAGCCAAAAAGGCTGCTAATAACGAACGTAACTTCATGACTAACCTCGTTTTTTGTCAATCTCAGGGCGGGACCTCTTGTCCGGTCCACTGGTGTTTTAAAAAGTCTGGGATCTAATAAGGACAAGCTATCCAGTTTTATATCAGAACCTACTTTACCAAATTGGCATCGTTTATAGGTAACGATTCTTTACGGTAGGGGCGATCGCCGCTGCATTTCCTTTGGCTTGGAGATCACATTTCATGGGCTCCTACGGTAGCCAAGGGTATTGCTGGAAATCAGGCGATCGCTTCTCCAGAAAAGCCTGTTTTCCTTCGCGACCCTCTTCCGTCATGTAATAAAGCATCGTCGCATTCCCCGCCAGCTCTTGTAGACCAGCCTGACCATCACAATCAGCATTGAGGGCAGCCTTGAGACAACGGATAGCAATGGGGCTTTTAGTAAGGACTTCCTGCGCCCACTGAATCCCCTCCTGCTCAAGCTGCTCTACAGGCACAACCGTATTGACCAGACCCATCTCTAACGCCTGCTGCGCATCATACTGACGGCAGAGGAACCAAATTTCCCGTGCCTTTTTTTGACCCACAATCCTTGCCATATAGCTCGCACCAAACCCACCATCAAAACTGCCCACTTTGGGGCCCGTCTGACCAAAAATTGCATTATCGGCGGCGATCGTTAGGTCGCACAACATATGCAACACATGGCCACCACCCACCGCATAACCAGCCACCAATGCAATCACAACCTTTGGCATTGAGCGAATAAGTTTCTGTAAATCCAGAACATTCAGCCTCGGTACACCGTCAGTATCAACGTAGCCTCCCTCGCCGCGCACTGACTGATCCCCCCCCGCACAAAAAGCATACTTGCCATCCGTATGGGGACCAGCACCAGTCAATAAAATCACACCAATGCTTTGATCTTCCCTCGCATCACAAAAAGCCTCATACATTTCAAACACCGTTTGTGGACGAAAGGCATTCCGCTTATGGGGACGGTTAATCGTGATCTTCGCAATGCCAGCAGCCTTGTGGTAGAAAATGTCCTCATAACTCTTCGCGACTTTCCAAATGAAATTACCCATAAAAAAAATTAAGTTTTCGTTAAATATTTATCGCCCGTCATCTTATCCCATCCGCTTCCGTCCATTCACCACAAACAAATTAAGAAAATAATGATGACTCACCGATTAATTAATTCTAAAAGGGAGAAGAATATCAAGCGACAAAATTACTTTTTGTGAGGAAGAAAGAAAAAAATCTACCGATCGGGAAGGTTAAATCTACCTTAAGTCCGGTGATAAAAGCATAAATAATGCAGCAATATATAAGAGGGATCAATATTTTGTATATCAATAACTGTTTATGAAAACTATCCGTAAAAAGCAAAAGCAACAATCCGCTGTAAATGAAATCAAGGCTACGGATATCGGCAACTGCCTCAACATTCTTTGCCCAAACTGTGGTTCCAGTGCGACACGCAAACATGTTTTACAGTCTGGACTAGTGGAAACAGCTTGTCAGACTTGTGACTATTTTCTTGTTAGTTGCAAAGAAACAGGTAATGTTATTGAGGCCTACGCACCGGGAATTTACTTGACTTAAAATATTAAGCCCAAGGCCTTGGGCTTGTATAAACGTTTTTCCCTTTTTTTACAGAAATTGTCATCTTTTTTAATGCAAGAGACAGTTAATATTAGTTTATGGGTCTCGATGTTATTTTGAGGGGTAGGTCATTTCGTATTTTTTTGCATCTTCTCAATAAAAGAAAAGTCTATCTCAACGATTTTTTTCATCTATTTACGATTATTACAACATCCACTGCGGTGTAGTTCACGAAGATTGTAGAGGTTTCAAATCGTTTAATTCCATGGCGATCGCCTTAAAAATTTCATCCTCAGAGAGATCAACTAATCTGAGAAGTTTTTTTGCGGGAAAATGCAAACAATCAGTTATCCTAGATTGACACATTTTAGTTTTGGCAATCATTTAAGGAGTCAGAGTGGATATTCAGATTGGTCGTGGCAAAACAGCTCGTCGTGCTTACGGATTTGATGAGATTGCCCTCGTACCGGGTGGTCGAACCTTAGATCCAGAGTTAGCTGATACCAGTATTAAAATCGGCGATATCGAGCTGAGCATCCCGATTCTGGCCAGTGCAATGGATGGTGTCGTAGATGTCAAAATGGCCGTGCTCCTTTCTGAGCTTGGTGCATTAGGTGTCGTGAATCTAGAGGGTATTCAGACTCGCTACAGCGACCCCAACCCAATTCTTGATCGCATCGCAGCAGTGGACAAATCAGGGTTTGTCGAGCTGATGCAGGAACTATATTCTGAACCCGTTAAGCCAGAATTAATTACTGAGCGCATTCAAGAAATCAAATCTCAAAAGGGCTTAGCTGCCGTTAGCCTTACCCCTGTCGGTGCCACCAAATATGGCAAAGTGGTCGCAGAAGCTGGCGCAGATATTTTATTTATTCAGGCGACGGTGGTTTCGACATCTCACCTCTCCCCGGAAGGCATTACGCCCCTTAATCTCAAGCAACTCTGTGACGATATGCCGATGCCTGTGGTTCTCGGTAATTGTGTCACCTATGATGTTGCCCTCGAATTAATGCGTGCTGGTGCAGCGGCGGTTCTCGTTGGCATTGGTCCTGGTGCGGCTTGTACTTCTCGTGGTGTTCTGGGTGTGGGTGTTCCTCAGGCAACAGCGGTGGCGGATTGTGCAGGTGCACGGGATGATTATCAAAAAGAATCTGGCAAATATGTTCCAATTATTGCGGATGGTGGCATCGTGACTGGGGGGGATATTTGTAAATGTATTGCTTCTGGTGCTGATGGTGTCATGATTGGTTCTCCCATTGCCCGTTCTGCTGAGGCTCCGGGTCGTGGTTTCCATTGGGGAATGGCGACACCTAGCCCAGTTTTACCCCGTGGTACCAGAATTAATGTCGGAACGACTGGCAGCATTAAGCAAATTTTGACGGGTCCGGCAACTTTGGATGATGGCACGCATAATCTTTTGGGTGCTCTCAAAACTAGTATGGGTACTCTCGGTGCAAAAAATATTAAGGAGATGCAAGGGGTTGAAGTTGTTGTTGCGCCCTCTCTTTTGACGGAAGGGAAGGTTTACCAAAAGGCCCAAAAGTTGGGCATGGGTAAATAGTCAAAAGTCATCACCGACTTCTCGTTGGCGCAATATTTTCGTTGGCGTAATATTCGGTAGTTTCGAATAAGAAATAGAATTCTTTTTTTCGCTAGGGTCTAAGGGGAAATTAGTGTGAGTGGGGTAGCTTTCTGAAACCCCTTCTTTATACGAAATGCTTCTCCAAGGAAGGGTGTGGGAGACTTTTGAGGATTTATTCGGAATGAGTCTACTTTATAGCGAAGGCCATCGAAGTTAAGACATCTAGCAGGTCTTAAAGCCTTATTTTGTCAGGGTTTAACTTGTCAAGCGTTTACTAATCTTGCCAACGATGACTATCGCAATGTGCTAGGTTCTGGCAAATGAAAAGGAGCCTCCTTTGGGTGCTCCTTTTTTCGTGTTAATTTTAAATTTCAGCATGGGTAGAAGTTATTTGCTGTTGGGCGATCGCCTCAGTCGCTGACAGACTAGAGAAAGCGTTAAATATTGATATGTAAATAACGTGCTTCGTCTTGGAGTTGGAGAATTAGGGATTCATTGCCTTGGTTACGGGCGGCTTCAAGGCGGTGTTTTAGATGACGTTGCAGATAGTTACGGTGAGCTTCCTTAACCTGCTTATTACGATTTTGTTTGATATTTAGCATTCTTTTTCGCCTTTTTCTTGTGGAGTCGGACTTCTTTTAAAATAACAAAGTAGAGGGCAACTTGTATCTAATGTTACAAAAACACAAGATGAGATTCATTGCTTTACTCACTGACTTTGGGTTAAGGGACGGCTATGTCGGAATGATGAAGGCGGCGATCGCCACCATTGCCCCAGCAGCCCATTGCATTGACCTCACCCACGATATTCCGCCCCAGGATCTTTGGGCTGGACGCTTTTGCCTACTGAATGGCGCTCCCTACTTTCCGGTTGGTACTATTTTTTTAGGTGTTGTCGATCCGGGGGTAGGCAGTCAGCGTCGCGGTGTGGCAATTCAGTTTAAAGAGGGTTTTTTTGTTGGCCCGGACAATGGCTTGGCCAGTGGTCTATGGGATATTTTTGAGGCGATCGCCGCCGTCACATTAGAGAACACGAAATATTGGCGTGATCAAAACCGCAAACCAAGTCAGACATTCCACGGTAGAGATATTTTTGCCCCTGTGGCAGCCCACCTCGCCCAAGGTGTACCGATCTGTGCATTGGGGTCATCAGTGGCGATCGCCGACCTTGTCCAGCTAAAATTACCACCCCATACCCTTACCCAAGACCAGTTAAGGGGTGTCATCCAACATATCGACCACTTCGGTAATTTAATTACGAATATCCCAAATCACGCTGCGTCTCACCTTGGGGCAAAGGTATTTTACGGCGATCGCCCCATTGCCCACGTCACGACCTACAGCGATGTTCAGATCAATCACCTTTGCATCCTAGAAGGAAGCCACGGCTGGCTAGAAATTAGCGCCAACCAAAATAGCGCCCAACAAAAACTCAACATCACTAGGGGAGAATCCATTACCCTCAATCGGCACAAAAAAAAGGAACAACCCTAAACTCGGTCGTTCCTCCCACTTTACTTACCAAACATGTCATCACCGAATCAATAATTCAGCAAAATTCAGCAAAACTATTCCTTCGCTTCACGAGGTTGAATAACACCATATCCACCATGGTTGCGTGCATAGATCACATTGATTTCTTCAGTTTCTTTATTCAGAAACATATAAAAATCATGGTCGACCAGTTGCAGTTGCTCCAAAGCCTCATCAATAGCCATTGGTGGCATTGCAAAATACTTCATGCGTACCACTTCGCTAGGCAGCTCTGGGGCGCGATCGCCAATTAGATCCTGTGGCACCGAATCAGTCGGTAAAAGCTCAGCAGTTTTTTCCTGAGCATGGATCTTTTTACCGATCTTTTTCTCCTTATATTTACGAAGCTGCCGTGTAATTTTATCAGAAACTAAATCGATACTAGCATAGAGATTTTCGCTACTTTCCTGTGCCCGAATTACCGTGCCATTAGCATAGACTGTAACTTCTGCCTTATGCTTGGAATTTACACGGGCATTATTCGCAACAGATAAATGAACATCCACCTTCGTTGCAAAGGTTTGAAAATGCTTTGTTGCCTTTTCCACCTTACTTTCAACGTAATCATGGATTGATTCTGTAACGGTAATGTTGTTGCCTTGGATCAATAGCTTCATAATATGAGGTTACTCCATCCTAATAGTTGTCATAAGTGCATTTCGGGAGAGATCTTAGAGAAAAGTTGCCATGGATCTAGAACTATATTAATCATAACTCAAAATGCTCTTGTAGAGTTCTTACTTAGCATATAGCTAAGTCTAAATTGGGCGGCAAAATACTATATCCAAATCAAAAACAACTTTAGTTCAGTAATCACATCTTGGGACGAAAATACAGCTCAGTATGTCATTTTCAATTCAGGCAAACACTATCCATAGTGTTAATATAGTTTATCTTTACCTGATTTATTCTCTAGATATTGAAAACAACAAATTTAATGGCGTAAGTCGATAAATCAATGTTGTTTTTATTTGACCTCTACAGCTCTAATTATATTTTTTACAATTGAAGCTTGTCAATTTATCAAGTCTGAAACTTTAAGAAAGCATCGTTGCTTTTACAGTTCTTAATCCTTTACGAATTAGCCGTCCAAACGCTAACATTTCTGGGGGAAAGATGGAGCCTCTTTTGACGTTTTGTAATTATCGATAGTATCTCTTGACTATTCTCTGTAGTAAGACGCAACATTTACTAAATCCTTGTCTCGTAAAGCAATGGTCGCGGGTTCCCTATGGTGTGGCTTGGCAGTGGCAACGGGAACTCGTAGATAATCATTTGCAATGCTTCCACTATCCAGATCGATTGCTTTTGTTGGAGCATCCCCCGGTCTACACTTTAGGCACTGGATCCGATGAGGCTTTTTTGAGGTTTGACCCGACAGAGGACACCAATCTCTTGTATCGAACGGAACGGGGTGGTGAGGTGACTTACCATTGCCCGGATCAATTGGTGGGTTACCCTATTTTAAATTTGCAGCGCCACCAACGGGATTTGCATTGGTATTTACGCCAGCTAGAGGAGGTCATTATCCAGCTATTGGCAGTTTATGGGTTGCGGGGCGATCGCCTTGAAGGGCTAACAGGGGTTTGGGTAGAGGGTCGTAAGGTGGCAGCCATTGGCATTAAGGTAAAGCGCTGGATTACGATGCATGGGTTTGCCCTTAATGTTTGCCCTGATTTAACGGGTTTTACCAAGATTGTGCCCTGCGGTATCGGCGATCGCCCGGTCGGCAGTTTGGCGCAGTTTTTACCGGAGATTACAACCGCCCAAGTACGACAGGATTTACCAGATATCTTTGCTGAAGTCTTTCAGTTAGAAATGATTGAACTATAGGAAAACTCAACCTGTCACACAAGGGACAGACCTGACCAGAAAAAGAACATTTGTCACCGCAATATCCCAAAAAAGTCCACGAAAAATCAACCAAGCAATTAGTGCAAGCCGGGATATTTACGCTGCGAAGCCTTCACCAAATGGTCAAGCAGGACATAGTCAAGATTTTCGTAACTCGCACAAAACGCAGTAAATAATTGATCGTAGCCTTTCAAAGAAAGTTGATGCTCGACAAAATGGTCTTTAATACTGGCTACTTTACAGAGATGACCAAAGGTTTCCCGCCCAACCGCCAAATCCTCAGTCAGTTGTTTCGTCGCAGACTCTAGGCGAAATGCCGCATTAACAGTATCCCCAATAGCCGTATAGTCTGGGCGATCGCCCGTGCCAGTATTCCCCACCATGGCATAGCCCGTATTAATCCCTGCACCAATTTTCAAATCAAAGGGCAAAGAAAGCTGACGCTGCAAATCCGTTGTCATTTGATTCAGGTCACTCACCGCCTGAAACACATTGATCAACTGTTCAGGATCTACCGCCTCCTCACCATGGAACCAAATAGACATCACCGCATCGCCAATATATTTATCGACCCAACTGCCAGAATTTTTAATAATCTCTCCCGCCTGACGAAACCATGTGCCGACAGTGAGAGACAGAGTATGGTTATCCACCCGACGACTAAATACCGTGAAATTGCGAATATCGACCACCATCACCGAAATCAACCGTCGCTCGTGGAGCGTATCGGTAATCGGATCACTTTCAAAGGGCGAAAATTTCTCTGCCGTTCCCCGTTGCGGCAGCGTTTGTTTTTCTTGGGGGGGATTTAAAAAAACCATTTCCGACTGCCCAAACATGATCTGATCTTGGTGAGTCAAGGTTGTCGGCACACTCACACGACGACCATTAACAAAACTACCGTTACGACTGCCTAAATCAATTAAATAAAATTCACCATTATCTAGACGCTGAATAAAGGCATGGCTACGGGACATCCAGGGGTCAGTAATGATAATGCTATTGCCCTTACTCCGTCCCACTGTCCAATAGACATCACCTACCAACGGATATTGTCGAGAACCATTGGTAGATTTGATAACGAGGTGGGGGGTGAGTAGTGGGGTCATCACTTTGGAATAGGCGATGACAGTTTGAACGCCAGACAAAGTTAAGCTGATGTTTATATTACTTGAATTTACTCTGCAGTCTCTTTTGGGTTAGATACAGGGTGCTTATGGGATTCAATACATTGATATGAATATACTGCCTAGCAAAAAAAGCTGCCGTTTATTCGGTTACGGAAATATATGGGACATCGCTCTTAAAGAACTATCGTAGTCCTACAGTGCTTAAGATTCCATGTCCGTAATTTTTTAAGACCCTATGCAAAACAGGCCGCAACCCAAAATAAACCATCAACGAGCAATGTGCTGACAACAGCGCCAGCGAAACTCCAGTAGGGTACTTGGGGCTGCCTAAAGGCCCACCAGCTAATGGCGATTAAAAGATTTACGAGTATTACAGCCCAGCTAACTCCCCAAGGCGTTTGCATTTGGGCGAGGGCATCTTGAAAAATGGGCATTACAAAATCTGGCTCGGCGTACATCAGGCTACGCCAGTAGGGAATCAGGTCTGTAACGTAGAAATAGATATCAGTAATCGCCGTACCGAGGAGAGAGCCAAGGTAAAACAAGTGTCCAACCAAACCGCGACTTTTCCACAGTCCCCATAGGGCAAAGGGTAAACCGATCGCCTCAATGGGTAAATGCAAATAGGGTTCGTACCGCAGCCAGCCCCAGTAGACGGAGCCAGCAAGCCATGTCCAGGTAAATCCCCAGAGGAGGTCTCCCCAAATCTCTGTGTTTTTTCTTTGGCGCAAGGAATGGGCGATCGCCACCCACACCGCAGTTAACGCCAAACTGACCCAAGGTAGAGCACGCACTAGGGGTGCCTGAAAAAACACAGGAACAGACACCAAGAATCCGGCAGCAAGACAGACAAGTAAAGGTGTATTGCGCAGCAGATCCTGTTGTCGCTTTAGGACGTAGATCGCTCCAATGGAAAATAGGGGATGATTTAGCAAAATAGCACGGCGGTTAATTTGGTCGCGGCGAGACGGTTGCTCGCAAATATTAGTTGTAAATATTTATGAATGGATTTTAACTTATGATTCCAGTTTTTCTCATAAAGTCAATCTGAAATCTTTAGATGTTCACCCCAAAAAGCTGGGGGCAAAACCCTTTGATGTTTACGTATTATGACAAAGAATGAAGATAATCTACGGGGTAAGGGGTAAATAAGTTGATTCAATTTTTCCAATAATCTCGCTGAAGTGAACACTTCTAAGGGAAGTTTTTAATGTAAACGCTGCCGTAGTCGCTTAAAATTAGGCCGCTATGGCGCGACGGCTTAAATCGGGCAAAAACGATTTTTAATGTTGCGTTAAGGCTGTGCCGATATACCGAATGAGCTAAGCAATTTTCGTAATTAGGCGATTACTTTTTTGAGAACAAACTATTCTTTTTTATGCTCCGCAAACAACAATCTCGTCGATGGTTTGACTTTGGTAGTACAGCTTTGCTGGGTTTTGTCACATTTATCATCCTGAGCTGTTGGCAACATCATCTCCATGCATCTCCAGCAATTATCCTTTTCGAAGGTGTTCAGTTGACGTGGTTTCAGGGGGTTGTTTTAGGGTTTGTGCAGGGCTTAACGGAGTTTATTCCCATTAGTAGTACGGCTCACATGAAGGTGGTGCCAGTGATGTTGGGCTGGGGTGACCCGGGTGTAGCCATGGCGGCTATCATTCAGCTGGGGAGTGTTGTGGCGGTGCTGGGTTATTTTTGGCAGGATTTGCGGCAAGTTTTTGGTGGTGCGTGGCAGGCTTGGCAAATGAAAGATTTTGAAAAGCAGGAATGGTTGTTGTTTTGGGGGATTTGTTTGGGTACTGTGCCGATCTTGGTGGCGGGTGTGGTGATTAAGGTTTTTGTGCCGGACTATGATGAGTCGCCGCTGCGTAGTCTGACTGCGATCGCCGTTGCGTCGATTGTGATGTCTGTTTTGTTGGCGATCGCCGAAAAGAGCCAAAACCATGATCGTCAATTTAACCAATTGACCTTAAAAGACGGCTTATTCATGGGAGTCGCCCAAGCCTTAGCGATTATTCCGGGGGTTTCCCGCTCTGGCTCAACGATGACAACGGGTTTATTTATGAACCTTGACCGGGCGACAGCTGCTAGATTTTCTTTTCTGCTTGGTATTCCGGCGATCACGATTGCGGGCTTAGTAGAGCTCAAAGATTTACTGAGCAACGATCTTGGCTCCATTTCCTTACTCACTTTGGCCGCTAGTTTGATGTCTTCTGTAGTTTTTTCTTATTTGGCGATCGCCTGGCTAATCAAATTTTTACAGAACCATAAGACATGGATCTTCGTTTGGTATCGATTGGCATTTGGTATGATCATTTTGGCATTGACCCAGTTTTCCTAAGTCCCTATGAGTGCCTCCACTATTCAACCCGCAAAAGTTCTAAGCGTCGTTACAGCGTCCATTGCCGAAGAAATCGGGTTTGAAAAAGGTGATGCGATTGTTTCCATTAATGGCACATCACCACGGGATCTCATTGATTATCAGTTTCTCTGTGCCGACGAATATTTAGAATTAGAAGTCCTCGATAAACGCGGTAAAAAACACCATGTCGAGATCGAAAAAGACTACGACGAAGATCTGGGTCTTGAGTTTGAAAATGCCCTGTTTGACGGGTTAATCCAGTGCAATAATGCCTGCCCCTTTTGCTTTATCGACCAGCAGCCCCCCGGCAAACGTAAAACCCTTTATCTCAAAGACGATGACTATCGCCTTAGCTTTCTCTATGGCAGCTATCTCACCCTCACAAATTTGCCAGAGCGGGAATGGCGGCGCATTAGTCAAATGCGGTTATCGCCGCTATATGTTTCTGTGCACGCCACCGAAGCCCCGATTCGCCGTCGGTTACTAAAGAATGAACGTGCCGGAGAAATCCTCAATCAGCTCCAGTGGTTTGCGGATAATCGTCTGCAAATTCATGCCCAAGTGGTGGTCTGTCCGGGGATTAATGACGGTGAGCATTTAGAACAAACCCTGCGGGATTTAGCGAGTTTTCACCAAGGGGATATTCCGGCCGTCATTTCGGCAGCTGTTGTACCAGTGGGTTTAACGCGCTTCCGTCCCCCGGAAGATGAGCTGAGTCCCGTTAGCCAAGATAAGGCCAGAGAAGTTATTGTCCAAGTAAAACGATTACAGGCAGAATTTCAGGAACGGTTTGGGACAAATTTTGCGTGGTTGGCGGATGAATGGTTTTTGATCGGACGGGAGGAGCTACCGCCGGAATCTCACTACGAAGATTATCCACAAATTGGTAATGGTGTGGGATCGATCCGGCAATTTATTCGGGATTTTTTGGCGATCGCCGATGAACGTTTACCCAAACAAATTTCCCACCCGAAAACCTACACGTGGATAGTCGGCAATGCTGTCGAAAAAGCCTTTGAGCCTTTGGTAGAACGTCTCAATCAGGTGGAAAATCTAACGATAAATTTGGCGGCACTAAATAGCGACTATTGGGGACAGGCAATCACTGTCACGGGTCTTTTAACTGGTCAAGACCTGATTAAAAAACTCAGCGGGCAAACCTTTGGCGATGGCCTATTATTACCGACTGTCATGCTGAAACATGATGAGGCAAAATTCCTTGATGACATGCTGGTTTCCGAAGTGGCGATCGCCCTTGAAACGGTTATTTATCCCGTTAAAAATATCGAAGATTTGCTAGAAAACTGTATCAATTAAAGCCATTGCCGCCGGGGATCAACAAAAACCGACTTCCGTAAAGAATCATCTCCAGATTCGTTAAGAAAGTCTTAAGTTCCCTTGTAATAGAGGTAGCAGGCACAGATATAAGTTGAGGGCGACATCCAAAGCCAGAAGCTGCAGGCGCAACGGAGTCAGTTTGAGAAAAAGCCTCAACCGGAGTGGAAGAGATGAAAAAGCAACTGCTAACGGCCTATCGTCAAGGCGATCGCCATTTACATAACACTCAAGTTACAGGCTTTAATTTAAGCGGTGAAGCCTTTAAACAAGCAGATTTTAGCTACAGTGATTTTGCCCATAGTTATCTTGATCGCACTAATTTTTCCCACTGCCAATTTCACCAGGCTAATTTTGAACAGGCATCACTTTTCGGTAGCAACCTCAGCTACGCCAAGCTACAGCATTGCAACCTCCAGCAAGTAAATCTCACCAAGGCTAATTTGCAGGGCGCTCGCCTCGACCACAGCAATTTAAACCAAACCCAATTAAGCGGTGCCCTCCTCCATTGGGCTTCTTTTTATCAAGCGCAAATGCGTGACGTAAATCTCTGTGGCGCAAATTTACAGGGTATTAATTTTCGGGGCGCAGATCTAACCAATGCCAACCTTAGTTGGAGTAATCTGAGCCGGGCAAAACTAAGTGGTGCTATTTTAGATGGCGCAAATCTAGATGGGGCAAGGCTTAGAGCGGCCTATATGAATGCCCTCGATCTGAGTCTACGTAATCTTGAGGGATTAGATTTACAGGATATTATTTTTAACGGCGGTCTATGTAATCGCGCCCATTTGGTCGGAAGCAATTTATCTAATGCCCATTTACGTTTAACAAAATTTGTAGATACGATTTTTGATCGGGCAAATCTATGCGGCGCTGATTTTAGGGAAGGAACGTTACAACGGGCAAGCCTCAAAAGTGTCAGGGCGATCGCCACGAATTTCGGGCAAAGTGTTTTATGCCAAGCTAATTTTCTCGGGGCGAATTTACAAGAGGCAAACTTTTATGGCGCAGATCTCCGGGAAGCTAATTTCCGCGATGCTAATCTTCAAGGCGCAAATTTAACCGCAGCAAATCTCACCAATGCCCAGCTTACACCGCAACAACTCAAAACCTGCATTATCAGTAAAACGCAGTTACCGACAGCCTTTGCTCTAGCTTAAAAAATCAAATAAATCATAAATTTTCCCTGACCAAAACAATTATTCGCTGCCGCAGCTTGCCGGCGATCGCCATTTCTTTTTAATTCCCCGGAAAAAGCCACGCTATAGTTCGAGTAGCGACAGTTCGCGTCACTAATACAGCATGACAGAGACTAAGGCGGCGATCGCCGAATTATTTTACAGAGGCAAACTACAAGAAGCTAACGGCAAATTTATTCCTTGCGATTTTAGTACGGGCTGTTTTACCTTGCCATTTTTACTCATAGGCAGTTTTTTGCCCCTAATCGCTTTAGTGATCGCGCTTGGACAATACACTATTCGCAAGCCCCGCAGCATCATTAATTTTTACCGCAAGCTACAGACACTGACCTTTACCACAAATTTGCTGATTGCTGTTTTAATTTTATTTGCCATCGGTTTAGCCATCACCCTCTTTTGGTAAGGACTCCCCCAGCTCAAGTTAACCCTGGCGAGTCTCAGGGAAGCGTTATATCAAAGAAAGCACAATGAATTTCGTTATGGCTTACTACTGACCGAAAATCATCTTGCCATCCGCTGTTTTTGCGATTTGTACGACGGCCAGACCATCCGCCTTGCCCAAAAGCACATCACGTCATTTTCAAAAGAACCTCTGGTTTTTTCAAAAAAGCAAATTGTTGACATTTCCTTTTGTAGTGAACGTCTGGAGACAAAGCAACGCATTCAATATTTGGTTTTAAGCTTTTTTGATATGCAAGGCTATATCCAGCGACTTCGACTGCCGACTCCCTATCTCGATATTCAGCTTCAGCAACTGTTTTATCAGCTCAAAGATTGGCAAAACTAACGTCAGTTCGGGTTAAGGAGTTATCTGAATGCCTTGAAAACACGGGGACATTGGGATAGGGAGATACGGAGAGGGGAAGATACGGAGACGGGGAGATACGGAGACGGGGAGACACGGGACATCAACGGACACCCGCATTAGGATTGTTTGAATAAAAAATCGCCCCATCCCTCGCTCTCCCTTTCGCCGCGTCGTCATTCCAGACCATGCTTAAACCGAACTCAGGTAAAACTAGTTTGATTTAAACCCTAAAAAACTACTCGCCCTCTAGAATGTCGGCTTGAACACCACGATCAATCACTTCAATATCCCATTGCCCTGTGCGATCGCCCTCAAAGGCCACCCAACGTCCATCGCCGCTAATCGTCGGATTTCGCACTTGCCCGATATATGTGCTGGTTAAACTTTGGCTTTGGAACGATGTGCGGTCGTAAAGATAAACATTGGTTTTGCCGTCCTGCTCCGAGGTATAAACTAGATAGCGAC
Organism: [Limnothrix rosea] IAM M-220; assembly: GCF_001904615.1. Lineage (NCBI taxonomy): Bacteria > Bacillati > Cyanobacteriota > Cyanophyceae > Chroococcales > Geminocystaceae > Picosynechococcus > [Limnothrix rosea] IAM M-220. The sequence continues at coordinate 94,861 of NZ_MRBY01000001.1, read as the reverse complement.
CATTACGGCTAATGTCGGGCTGGTCATAAAACACATTAGGTTGGTGTAATCCCGGTAAGGGCAACAGTTTTCGTTGGGATAAATCGTAGAGAAAAATACGCCGCTGCTGACGGCGATCGCTGGCAAAGACGAGATAGCGACCATCATCAGAGAGGCGGGGATTTTTTTCGCTGTGGGTACTGTTGAGATTATTGCCGAGGGGATCAGCGGTTGGCGTTACATAGTTTTGGTTTTGGCAGGCTGTTAATATCGCGATTAATCCGAGCCAAATAATGTAGCGAATCACAACAGATGAAGCGTTTATTCGGCGATCGCCGAATTGTTGGGCAAAGTGCAACAATTAACCTTATCCAAACAAACTTTCCCCCACTGTAGCGCCCAACGAACAAGGGATACACGATTGTCAGTGGATGTTTTTGTGAGAATATTACTGATGTGATTATCGACAGTGCGCTTACTAATTTCTAGCTGCGAGGCGATCTCATGGTTGGTCAAACCGCTAGCGACCAAATCAACGATTTGGATTTCCCGTTCTGATAATCCCGCCTCAGATGCCGTTTTCTCCGTTGCCATAGACCCGTATTTCGCCTGTGTACATTTACTTATCCCTATTGTACGGAAGGATTTTTTTTTCGCTAGCTCTTTATAGTTTTGCATCGGTTTGAGGACAGATTCTTTACAAATCTAAGCCCGGAAAATCGGCGATCGCCATCTGAGATGTAACAATATGCATCCCAGCCTTAGCAAAGCGTTCAAAGGCCTCATCGGCTTGGGACGTAAAGTCCACAATGCCGGGGATCACCACAGGAGATGTGCAGTCTTCCAGTAGGTAAACTTTCTTAGCAAGCTTGGGATCCTGGGTCAAAATCTCCGATAGTAAATCGTCTATCGTCCAAGCGACACAATGACTTTTTGCCTGACCCGCAATAATTACCGCATCAAAATTTAAGAGCTTTTGCAAGAAACGGGTATTTTTCTGGGCAATGGGTCGATCCTTAGCATCCTTTAGGACTTCGGGACGCAACACAGAATAGTTTTCCGTGAGGGGATTACCGCCTTTAATTTCAAAATTGGTTTGGCTATGGCGGGTCAAATTATGGAAAAACATCGCCTCTTCCACCGCCGAAACGAGGGCATGACCGATGCCGCCCACCATGGAGTGATAGGGCCAAATGGTGAGGGGATATTTGCTGTCGTCGTCCAGCTTTTTGGTGTAGTGCAACGCAAATTGCTGGAGACCCACATAATTGCCTTTGCTAATGCTGTAGGCGATCGCCGGATTGACTTTCCAGACTCCTTGCTGCACATCTGCATGACTAATAGTGCTAGCCGGTTGGGGATGTTCACCCGCATCGTTTGTCCAAAAAATTGGGTGGAAAATTTGCATTGCCGTGTGGGTATCCATCGTGGGGGCAATTTCTGTCAAAACGCCTAAATTACGGTAAATAAATTCGCAAAGACGGACATTATCTTCCACAGCACCAGTGCCAGACTGACCGCCAACAAATAGCTCAAAATCTGGAATACAAAAGGTATTTTGCACATCGATCGCCATTAAACAGATACGTTTTTTATCCGTCGCCGCCGGTTTAATGTTGTGTTTCGCAATCCAGTCCTTTGCATCGTTAGCCCGTTCGAGATAAGGGACACGCCAGACTTCACCGACAGTTTGGGGATTAAAGAAATTTGGAATTGGTAAAGAAGCAGACATGGACAACCTCAGCATTTATGTTAAAGTCACACTATCTATTTTAGTGTTGAGACAACACAGTGTCAATGTTGGTGACTAAATGATTTTCATTATGGCGATCGCCCCATTGTCTGAAATCGAAGAACGGATCTAATTTAGAAAGAATCCATAAAAAACGGGTGAGGAGCAACAGCGATGGATATTGCCGAAATCTTAGGGGAGTGGTTGGCCGGGCATCCCCCTCAAATCACGGATTATGAAAAACTCTTAGCCCAAGAAAAACAGTACCCAAAACAGGCGCTCGGTCTCGGTTGTGACCTGAGTGTGGCCGGTATTTCAGTCAGGGCAACGGAATTTTTGGCGATCGCCCCGGCGATTATTCAGCTCTGTGAATCCATGAAATTTACGGATCAAGATGCGATTTTGCGAACCCTATGGGAGTTGTGGTTACCCTTAGCGATGCAGTTACGACGAGCCAGACAACAGCAAGATCAGCCCTTAATTCAAGGGATTCTCGGTGGGCAGGGCACAGGAAAAACGACGATCAGTCGAGTGTTACGGGAAATTCTCGCTACGTGGAATTATCCTTGCATTGCCATTTCTATTGACGATCTCTATAAAACCTACGCCGAACGCCAAAAGTTATTGGAAACTCAGCCGCGTCTTATTTGGCGAGGACCTCCCGGAACCCATGATGTTGATACAGGTTTAGAGGTTTTGACCCAGCTTCAACGGGCAAATCTTGACGATAAAATTGCGGTTCCTCGGTTCGATAAATCACTGCACAATGGTCAGGGCGATCGCCTACCGTCAGAGGAAGTTGACCCAGCAGAAATTATTTTGTTTGAAGGGTGGTTTGTGGGTTGCCGTCCAGTGGAGCCAGAAGTCTTTAAAAATGCTCCAGCGCCAATTAATACATCTGAAGATCGACAGTTTGCGCAGGAGATGAACGAAGCGCTACAGGACTATTTGCCGCTATGGGAAAAGCTAGATCGGCTAATTGTGCTGTACCCAGAGGATTATCGCCTCAGTAAAGAATGGCGCAAGGATGCGGAACACAATATGATTGCGAAGGGGAAAACGGGGATGAGTGACGCGGAGATTGATGATTTTGTGGATTATTTTTGGCGATCGCTCCACCCAGAACTATTTATTACGCCGCTCACGCAAAATCCCGATTGGACAGATCTTGTCATTGAAATTGATGCAGAACACCGTCCTTGCAAGATTTATCGACCGAAAACTTCTGAATAAAATACGTTCAATCAAAATTGTATGGCTGATTTAAAAAAGCTACAGGAGGATTACTTTAAAAGAGTGGGTCGCAATGTAGTGGAATACAAATACATAGAAAAACTGCTGAAGGTTCTACTTCCTATTTCAGAGGCTTTCGCAAACTGCGGAAAGAGTAATCCTTCAAAATTTGAACTAGCAACTCTTGGGCATTTAATTAATAAATTAATTGAGTATTTAGAAACAAATGCTGATTTTTTAGAAGTCGAAGGACACGATGATTTCAATACTCTTGAATCCCTCAAAGAACTTTTTTATGATGACTTTAGAAAACTAGTTCAAGCCCGTAACAATCTAGTTCATTATTCAGGCTCGCTCCCGTGCTCTGAAGAAAAGTATCAAGTACAAATAAAAGAGTTAGATATCAACTATGACAATATTTTTTCTTTCAAAAGCAATCTTGTTAGGATGATTTTTGTACATAATGCTCTTATAAATAGCTTTTTGGGATATGAAGATTCAAAAGCTTACGCAACATATTTGATACTCAAAGAATCTTTGCCTGAAAACACGGTTTTTATAGATTTTGTTAATCCTTGGCAAACAACATGGTACAAGACCAAAATTATCGAATACACGCTGATAGCAGAAAAGAAATTCAAAAACCAATATGGCTGGACTTCATTGTCCCATGCAGGAAATTTCATTCGACAGTCCGATAAAAACATTACTCCGCGGAGATATGGTCTTTCAAAATTAAAAGACGTTCTGGAGGCATCTGGATTGTTCGATTTTTATTTTATTGAAAATAAGAAACAACTTTTTTATAAAAGTACATACTCCTGTGTAAACTGGGCATTTGAGAGAAATCTTGAAGAATATACCGTTCACGTGAAGTAGCAACTTTTTAAGAAATACACACAATTAACGGACTCATCTTTCTGTTTTCTACCAAATATTGATTTGATTGAGGATATTATGGGGCTTCACTGTTATGATCTCCGGAAGTGCAGAAGTAATCGTTACTAATAACATCAAAGATTTTGAGAGAGCTGATTTATTGTTTCCCAACTTAAAAATTTTGAAACCTGAAGAATTGATTCAGAGGTGAATATGGCAACTTTAACAATTCGATTACCTGATGAAAAACACGCTCGTTTAAAAGCGTTAGCCAAGGCAAAAGGGATCAGCTTAAACAAGTTGATGGAAGAATTTTCTAACATTGCTCTTGCAGAATTTGATGCTCAAACTCGATTTAAAGCTTTGGCTATCACAGGCGATCGCCAGACTGGTTTAGAGTTACTGGATAAGTTGGATAACTATTTTGCTGAGTCGTAATTAATGACAAAAGTTGTGCTGTGTGGCTATTACGGTCATGGGAATGCGGGGGATGAAGCTCTGTTGGTGACGCTATTACAGATGTTGCCGACCAGTGTGGAACCAATCGTGTTGTCCCATAATCCTGCTGTCACAACTGCTGCCTATGGCATTCCTGCGGTAAAGCATAAATCTCTGGAGGCTCTCAAGGCGATCGCCGCCTCTGATGGTTTTGTGTGGGGTGGAGGCAGTTTGATGCAGGATGTTAGTAGTCTCGCGAGTCCGATTTACTATGGTGGTTTGATGAAATTTGCGCAGCTCCTCGGCAAGAAAACGATTGCTTGGGGGCAGGGCATTGGCCCCCTAAATTCGGCGATCGCCCAGTGGATAACGCGGTTTTGTCTCAAATCCTGTAAAGCAGTTAGTGTTCGAGATCAAGCATCTTCTGACTTGCTCAAATCTTGGCATATTGAACATATTCTCGCGCCCGATCCGGTGTGGAAATTAGGAGAAATTCCCTTCGATCAAGATTTAGATTTTCCCCATCCTCGTGTTGCGGTTAATCTGCGCTCACACCATACTTTAACCCCAGAAAAATTAGCTGTACTTACCGAAGCTTTGAAAATTTTCCAGCGGCAGTTGAACGCAACTATCGTTTTAGTGCCTTTTCAGGAAAGTCAGGATGGGGCGATCGCCGCGCAACTTTATGAGCAACTAGAACAGCCTAAAACTATTGCCCAAATCTCGAAGCCACAGCAGTTTAAAAGTCTCTTTCAGCAGGTGGATTTTTTGATTGGGATGCGCCTGCACAGTTTGATTATTGCCAGTTCGGCGGGCTGTGCCTGTTCTGCCCTCAGCTATGATCCGAAAGTTACGCAGCTGCAAAATCAATGCGATATTCCCGGTTTTAATTTTGAAATGTTGCCGAAAGATGCGGGGGCGATCGCCGACAGTTGGTTTCAGCAGTTCCAAGCGAGTCAAAACCGCAATTCACTGAATATCAATGCAATTCAAAAAGACGTTCAGCAACACAAACAGTTACTAGCGCTCTTGTCCTAAACCCGACAAACCATTCCCAATCAAAATAAACGGCGACCAATAGTAAGGGTCGATTTTGCGCCGGCCTGTTGCATAGCGATTTTTATCATTCTTAAGCATTTCCCTTGCCGGAAAGTCTCAACAATTCCGGATATAGTACCGAAAAACCGACAAATTTCTACCCTCCGCCTACCCCAAGAGCATGAGGAAGATTTCAAGGGATTATGTCACGATATCTGATAGATCAATATTTTTTCCACATAAACTCTATGGTTACCTCATTTCCCATTAACATCGGCATCAAAGAAGAAGATCGCAAGGCGATCGCCGATGGACTCAGCCACCTTCTCGCCGACACCTACACGCTCTATCTCAAAACCCACAACTTCCACTGGAACGTCACAGGGCCGATGTTCCAAACCCTCCACCTCCTTTTTGAACAGCAATACAACGAGCTTGCCCTCGCTAGTGACGAAATTGCTGAGCGTATTCGTGCCCTCGGTTCACCCGCTCCCGGAACCTACAAAGCATTCTCTGAACTCTCTTCCATTAACGAAGAAGAAGGTGTGCCCGCAGCTGAAGATATGATTCGTCAGCTTGTCGAAGGTCAAGAGGCGGTTGTCCGTACTGCACGCTCTATGTTTGAAGTTGTGGATAAGGCACATGATGAACCGACCGCCGATCTTTTAACACAACGCATGCAAGTCCATGAAAAAAATGCTTGGATGCTCCGTAGCTTACTGGGCTAAAACTAACGAGATGATAATTCGCAAAAAAAAAGCGATATGTATCGTCATTGCGGTTTAGTTCAAGCATTTAGATCCCCCTAAATCCCGAATCTGTTTCAACGGGAGGCCAGGGGGATTCGGCATATTTACATATTTAATTGGTAACGACACTGATTTTTATTTTTGACTAAAAAACATAGAAATTTAGCCAGAGGTTTAGGGCGATCGCCGTCAAGCTCAGCAAGATTACGAGATAGAGAAAAGCTTTGGGACGCAGGGTATTTGCTAACAAAAAAAAGCTGATACAACTGGTAAAGGTGCTACTGAGCAAAAAGCCAAGACTATGGCCGGCATTACCAAGTTGTAACCAATGGCTCGCCAAAAAGAAATGCTGCGCAAATCCAATCGGACTCGCAAAACCGGCAAGCAAAACTGACCAAGGATTTAGGCTCCCTACTACCATCGGGAGAACCCAAAGCTGAAGACAGGCGGCGACCCCACAGCCCAATAATAGCCATAGAGACCATTCCATGAGCTCACGGGTAAATACGTAAAAACCTATGGATAACCGTGATTTGCGATCAACAGGCAAAATTGTGAGTTTTGTTGTGGCTAAGGCTTCTGTTTCTAGGGGGGCGATCGCCACACGGTGGGCACTAGGATGGGCGATCGCCGGATAGCGAAAGGATGATTCATCCCCCTGCACCCGCGTAATCATTTGCCGTTGCATCGCAAACAAACAGCTAAAACAAACCAGCAAAGTAAAACTTAAACCACCATAAAATAAGCCCACCTCACCATTGTCGGGAAATGCTCGCCACAGTTGTAGGAGCAAAATAGGATTAATAGACACCGCCGTCAGCCAGAAGGCGATCGCCAAACTCGACGAACCAGATTGCCAAAGTAAGCGGCGCATCACCGGAAATAAGCCACAGGACCCAATGGGTAACAATAAGCCCAAACCACAGCCATACAAAGGCTGCCACCAGACACTTTCTGGTAAAATCGTTTCCCAGCGGCGGCGGGGCGCAAACAAAAATAACCCCGTTGAAACAGCCACACCAACGATTAACCACGGTAAAGCCACCAGCCATTGACTGATTAGAAGCGTAAACCAATGCTGTAATGTCACCATGCTGTCTACATACGCCGAAAAGATTCCCCACCTACCCTACATGATCCCAAAAGGCTTGGTGCAATCAACCTAAAAAATTGGCGATCGCCACCCCGATCAAGATTCTGCACCATTTTGATCCTTGGAAAAGACGGCGGGATGAGTTATTAATGTAAAATTAGATAACTTTTTACAACCATTACTTTTAAAAACCAAGAGGAAAAGATTATGGACTTCCGTGTTGTTATTGTATTAGCTCCTTTAGCAGTCGCAGCATCCTGGGCATTATTCAACATCGGTGCCGCTGCCCTAAACCAACTCAGCAACATGCGTCGCGGCGAGTAAACCGCTCCATCTAATTTTTCCTGTTGTCCGATGGCAACCCCTTACACAAAAAAATTAGCCAACAAATTTTTATCGACTTTAGCAGCCCTTACCGGGTTGCTTTTTAATCATTAGAGAAATTATGTCTGTCCAAATCCGCCGCCAACACCCCAGTCGACCGATCAATGTCAGCATTTTGCAGTACCAAGTCGCCCTACCGGATGCGGAACCTCGACATATTCTCGAAGAAATTGTCTGGTACAAAGAGCTAGAAATTGAGCAAATGCGCGAGGAGGTGAGCCTACTCCAACTGCGTAAACTCGTCACCACCTTGCCGCCAGCGAAGGATTTTATTTCAGCCCTCGTTAATGGCAAAACAAATCCCGCTCTGATCGCTGAGGTCAAAAAAGCCTCTCCCAGTAAAGGGGTGATCCGCGAAGATTTTGACCCGGTGGCGATCGCCAAAGCCTACGCAGCAGGGGGCGCAAGCTGTTTATCTGTTCTGACCGACCAGAAATTTTTCCAAGGCAGCTTTGATAACCTCAAGTTAGTACGCGAAGCCGTTGACCTGCCCCTCCTCTGCAAAGAATTTATTATTTACCCCTACCAAATTTTTAAAGCACGCAGCTACGGCGCTGATGCAGTTCTACTAATCGCAGCAATTTTGTCGGATCAAGACCTTGAATATTTCGTCAAAATTACCCGCAGTTTAGGAATGGCCGCCCTCGTTGAAGTCCATACAGCGGCTGAGCTAGATCGTGTTTTAGCGGTGGACGGTATCAATCTCATTGGCATTAATAACCGTAACCTAGAAGATTTTTCGGTCAACCTTGAAACCACAACCGTGCTCATGGAGTCCCGCCGGGCGGAAATTCAGGCAAAGGGAGTCCGGGTTGTCAGTGAATCGGGTATTCATACTGCGGTTGATCTTGGATTCGTACGGGAAGCTGGCGCTAAAGCAGTACTCATTGGGGAATCTCTTGTGAAACAGCCTGACCCAAAACAGGCGATCGCCGAACTTTTTGATCTTTAAGGTCATCTCCGACATTTCCTGAAAATTCTTAGACGATAGGAGAGTGGGAGACGCGGGGACATGGGGACACGGGGACACGGAGAAAAGACGACTGATGGTGTTTCAGACTGCATTTGTTTTTTGGTGACTGAGCTGTATGCCGTGCGGGTAAAGGGGAACTCGTCTTTATTTCTCGTTCATTCTCTCGCCGCGTCACCCTATCTCCCTTTCACCGTGTCACCCTCAAACCACCTCTGGCAAAGCACCGGATTCTTCCATATGTTTTTGAATCGTCGCCTTCGGAATCGCTGTGTGGAGATGTTGCCAAGGTAAGACTTGGTCAGTTTGCCATTGCTGGTGCACGTAAAAATCTAGTGGCGGAATCTTGCCCTTGAGATCTTTAAAGGCGCGTTTATAGCTCCCCAAAGTATCGCCATATTCACGGGTCAGTTCGAGGAGCTGGGACAGACGGCGATCGCCCCGCGATAATAACGCCTGAATGACAGACCAGTTATAACTTTCCGGTCGAAACTCAATGCCTTGGGAACGCAACTTTTTCTGGAGCAGTTGCAGACGCTTTTTTGCCGCTTTATTCACCCCAAACCATTGAAATGGCGTGTGGGCTTTCGGGACAAAAGTACTGCACCCCAAAGTCAGACGCAGGCCGGGAGCTGCCTTTTTCGCCGCTAACATCATCTCGATAGTGGCCTCAATATCTGCCTGTTCCTCGCCGGGAATCCCAGCCATGCCGTAGAATTTAATCGCTTTTAGACCACCCGCTTTTGCATTGACTGCCGCTGTAATAATTTCATCATTGGTTAGTTTTTTATTGACGATTTCCCGCAACCGTTCCGAGCCACTTTCGACGGCGATCGTAATGGAGCGAGTATCCCGCGCCGCTAAAGTTTGGGCTAATTTTTCTGTAACCGTATTCGTCCGTACCGAGGCAATACTCAAGCGCACATCCTTATATTTAGGCTGCGACAAATAATCTAGCAACGCTTCAAATTCAGGGTGCTGGGTCACAGAAGCTCCCAAAAGTCCCAGACGATCAGTAACTTTTAAGCCCCGTTCAATGGCCGGAATTAATGACCCCTCCAGATTTGCGACTCGAAATGGCAAAGTCACATAACTGGCGAGGCAAAAGCGACACATTTCTGGACAACTCCGCACCACCTCCACCATATAAATATTTTCCCAAGCAGCTTTTTCGGTCACAACCGTCGAAGTGGACAAAACATTACCGCGATAGGTTTGCTTGTAGACCGCCGCGGGCACATCTGGAAATCTTGGCTCAATACTTTCAATTTCTGCCGTTGGCGAGCGATAGGTTATCCCATACAAACTGGGTACATAAATGCCTTCTACCTGAGCTAAACGCCGTAATTTTGCTTGGCGATCGCCGCCGCGAATATCCTGATAGGCATCAATAAACTCATCCAAAAGCGTTTCACCATCGCCAAGAAGAATAACATCAAAAAAATCAGCATAGGGCTCAGGATTGGCACTCAGCACAGAACCACCACCAAAAACAATCGGGTGATGACTTTTACGAGCAGTAGCCCTCAGGGGAATATCAAGCTGTTCAAGGAGGTCAAATAAATTTGTATAATCTAGCTCCCACGAAAACGAAAATCCAACAATTTCAGGCGACGACGGCAACTTCTCATGGAGATCCGTAAATAAGCGCCGCACATCCACATCAGACCGCTGGCTAAACTTGGCCCAAACCAGTTGATAACCCAAACTTGTAATGCCAACAGTGTAGGTATTCGGAAACGCAAAAACCAGCGGAATCGCGTTTTGCTCAGGCGTAACAGGGTCAAAAAGTAACCGTTCTTGTTCAAACAAAGTTTTCGCTTAGGACACAACTAATCTGTTTGCCATTGTAAACGAGTCCGTTTTTATCCTGCCGACCAACAACCACAGTTTCCATACATAGCAGCAACCAACACAAGCACATTAATTATCCGCCATCACCATCATCGTCATTTAGCCAAAACGTAGCCAAGATGCGCGTGGTGTAGATTTTGATTTTTTAGACTTCGTCTTGTTTTCAGTAGCTTTTGCCGTCGACGGCACCGATGCAAAAAATTGCTTTTTCACTTCCCGAATCAATGCATCATTAGGACTTGCGGCGATCGCCTTTTTGAGATGAACCTTAGCCAAGCTCAATTGACCACTCTCCAAATAAATCCGAGTCAACCAAGCATGAGCTTTACCATTTTTAGCATCATGACGCAGTACCTCACGCAACTCAAGAATTGCCCCCTTGATATCTTTCAACTTGAAATATTTTTCAGCACGTTCTAAAGCAGACCGCTGCACCGACTCAGCCCCCTTAGCAGAAGAAAGACACCTCACAAAAAAGTCAACCGTCTGCTGTTTAAGATAACCTTCAGCCACCGCAATCTCACCAAAAAACTTCTTTTGCTGTTGTTGAATCTTTAAAATCCCCGTAACTTGTTCTTCCGTTAACAATCCAGCCTCTAACAAGTAATAGCCAATTTTCTTCTGCTTATTTTTAATACTTAAACTATTGAGAATACCTTCCCAACGAACCGCAAAGAAATCACAAGTCTCTTGCTTAATCCATCCCCTTAAAGCAAGAATCTCCCCGATTTTAAACGTTTCATAACCGGGAATAGACTGATTCTGTAGAGCCAATTTAACCTGATCTTCAGAAATAAGACCGGCTTGAACCAAGACCTGACCAAGGGGAAGCTTCCCACGTAGCTTAATATTGCGCTGAATCTGCTGATGTTGCGTTGGAACGACTGACGACGACATTTCTTAACCCTAATGAAGACTGTAAATGCACACCTGAACAAACCATTAAGGAGATATCAGAACGACAGTGGAAATCTAAATATTATGTTCTCTCCCACTTACTAAGCGTATCTTGATTTTGATAACTTCTGTAGCGCTAACTCATAATATTCATCCAATCTTCAATTCAATATCTTCCAGATAAAGCTTTGGATAAGAACTCACTTTTCTTTCCGGATAGCACAAAAAAAACCAGTGAAAACTAGTTTGATTCAAGTTGAAAAATAGCTTGTTTGAGGGACGCGATCCAGTGAAATCACGTAACCCCATTACTTTATACAGAAAAATTAAATTATCCGCATTAAGTAGCAACTACATCGCTATTCGTCGGAATTCATAAAAACACAGTGATAGCTCCACTTCAACGGATAAATATCTAGTCATTGTTTATAATTTATGGCGTATGGAGTTGAAAAAGCCTGGTCAAATCCCATTGATAACAAATGGTCTAAAAAGATTCACCGCAAAATTGTATCTTGACCTAGGTTGACTAATTTTATAAATGTCAGTTTTGATTAAAAATTCCATCTAAAATTTTCAGAAAAAGGGAAACCTTAAAATAAGGGGAAGCAGTCATATTGGCATTATTCTCGGCAAGTCCTCACCAAAATTTATGAGTTGAGGGACACTGCCCATCTTCCCTTTGCCATGGCATTATGACAGACTCCGTTTAACCCCAAACCTAGATTAATTAGCGTAATCTCGCAGCGGTGCGGAGAATTTGTCCCGCAAGGATCGCCGCTCCAAAGCCATTATCGATATTCATGACTCCAATACCGGCAGAACAAGAATTTAGCATTGTGAGCAAGGGTGCTACGCCACCAAAGCTAACGCCGTAGCCAATACTGGTTGGTACAGCAATGACGGGACAGTCGGCTAGTCCAGCAACGACACTAGGTAAGGCTCCTTCCATACCTGCGACGGTGATCAACACATCGGCTTCATCAATGATATGGCGGTGACTTAGGAGTCGGTGAATACCTGCGACTCCCACATCCCACAAGCGCTTGACGGCAAAACCGGATAGTTCGGCGGTAATGGCAGCTTCTTCTGCAACGGGCAGGTCAGCGGTTCCGGCAGTGATAATGGAAATTGCACCACGATGTTTGACTTCTGGAAAAGTCTGGATACGAGCGCAAATACGAGCTTCGGGGTAGTAGGTGAGTTGGTTAACTTTAGGCTGGAGGTAGTGGTAGGTCTCAACGTCAATGCGTGTGGCCATCACTATGGGGTGGCGATCGCCCATGGCATTCATAATCTTGGCAATCTGCTCAGGTGTTTTACCCGGCCCCCAAATCACCTCAGGAAAACCCGTACGCAGCCCACGATGATTATCAATTTTTGCAAAATCGTCAACAGACTCAAAGGATAAATGTTTGAGGTCTGTAAAAGCAGCTTCTGGACTCACACGCCCTTGGGCAACAGACTCTAGTAAATGCCGGAGGGCATCCTGCTCATTCATAAAAAACTAGGGTTTATTCGTCCCGGAGATGTACAGGCACTAATTTAAAGCTAGCCATTTCTGAGCATCAAGACGCTGAAGTACATAACCAACGAGGAGGGGCAGATTGACACGGCGCTCATCAATCATAAAAGACTCAAGGGTACTGTGGGGTGAACCATCGGTCGCAAAAGACCAAGCTTTTTGACCCTTAATATCCGCGTCAACAAAGTACAAAATGAACTGCCGTTGGTTATTCATCCAACTGCCTTGAATTTGCCAACAAGTGGTAGATTCTAGCCCTTTAATCGGAATATTTGTTTCGACAAATTTTAGACTCATGTCTGTAATGCCGTTATCGTTTAGGGCAGTCTGAACCTCAGGTAAAAAGTGCGCCTCGATAAATTCTTTGAAAGGCTTATCTTCGATCTTCGGAGGCTTTTCTTTTTTTTTCGCCGCTGCTTTGGATTTAGGATCAGTAGTTTCTGCCATGTTCTGCCAAAAGTCTAAAAGAATGTCACAAAGGGCAAAGCAATTTTGCTCCTATATATTTAAGCATATCGAAGTTTGGCTTACTGCGCGTGGCACAATAGTAAAGCAATTTTTATATCGAGTATTTAGGGGTTTGTTCAGTGGGGCGATCGCGGGTCAGACAGCATGTTAATCCGTTAACAGATAAGTATCAACAAGAGTTTACAATGCCTGAGTGGGCAAGGATTTACACCGATCTCACAGCGCCGCTTCATCTTGATATTGGCTGTGGGCGCGGACGGTTCATTTTAGAAATGGCACAGCGTTATCCGGAACGCAATTTTCTTGGTATTGAGATTCGTGATCCCCTAGTTCAAGATGCCAATGAGATCCGCGATCGCCAACAACTCACAAATTTGCATTACCTATTTGCCAATATCAACACCTCTTTGCAAGCTTTACTAGGTTCGCTACCCACAGCCAGTCTTCGCTGGGTAACGATCCAGTTTCCCGACCCTTGGTTTAAGAAACGCCATCACAAACGCCGCGTTGTCCAACCGGATTTAGTTGATATTTTGGCACGTCATACCCCAGCAGAAACTATTTTCTTTTTGCAATCAGATGTAGAAGAAGTTGCCCTTGAGATGCGCGAAAAATTTCTTGACCATGACTGGTTTGAAACGACACACCAAGATTTTTGGTTAGCCGAAAATATTTTTCCTGTACCAACTGAGCGGGAAGTGGCGACCCAAAACAAAGGTGAACCAGTCTATCGCGTACTTTTACAAAAATCGCAGCAAGCGTCATTATGAGCGATTGATCTGCCTTTCTCACTCTATCTCGTCAAAGCCATTGGAGCTCAGGCAGCTGTTGACTTTAAAGCCTTTTGCTATAGGGGTTAACAGGTTAAGTTCTGAGTGAATCTTGCCGACTACAGACACAAGAGGAAAACTCAAATTATTGAAAATTTAAAAATACTGGATTTATTGAAAAACTAAACTTCAACCCAGTGACGCACTAGCTGCCCATCTTCCACTTTCCAGGTCAACTTATAGCTTGATTGGGATTTTTTGGTGTCGCTTTCTATGGCATCTGTATCAACGTCAACGCCATTCGATTGTGCTGCATCTTCTGACACAGCAGAGCCTAAACCGGAGGAAGAAGGGCTTGTGGTGTCAGAAAAATAGTCCATAGTATTAAGAAAAAATGTTATTCGTGAATTGCCGTAATTGTGACTTGTTAGACGGTCTCGTCGTGTGATCTAAACTTAATCTATTTGTGATGTGTCCCCACGGCGATCGCCTGTCCTGTTTCCTTAAACACAGAAGCAAAACAGAGATCAGGACAAATTACGATACCATCAAAAAAAAGTCTGACCTCCGAATAAACGGAGACCAGAGACTTTCGACAACAATTTCTTTCTTAAAGACTATTCTAGGACATTTTATAGAGATTGTAATCAACTAAATTAGTTATGGTTCCCTCTAAATGCCTAAATACCGAACAATCCGCAACATTTGTTTACAAACTAACAAAGCCGTAAATAAAGACTCTTAACCCTGATCAGCCTGTCACTCCAAGCTTTACACCAAATTCTAGCTGGTAAAAACACGGATGTCTCAGCCGAACGCTTTGTTCGGTTACCCGCGTTGTTTACGAAATGTAGCTTTTCTTACAATTAAACTTGTAAACGCTTTCTGCGGGATATCTGCCATGAGCATTAAAGACAAGCCTCCATCACGAGCTAGGCAAATCGGTTCTATCCTCCTTTGGGTAACCGGATTATTCTTTTTATTTAATGCCTTTTTCCCAACGTTTTTCGGGAATCCCACGCCTCAAGTTCCCTATAGTCTTTTTATTAGCCAAGTTGAAGATGGCCAAGTCGTAAAAGCCTCCGTCGGTGATAAGGAAATTCGCTATCAGCTTAATGAAGCAGTCGATCAAGAGGCGACAATTCTCCGCACAACCCCAATTTTTGATCTTGATCTTCCGAAACGTCTTGAAGCAAATGGTGTCGAATTTGCAGCGCCTCCGCCAAGTAACAATTTCTTTGGTAATATTCTTGGCTGGGTCATTCCACCGATTATTTTCGTTGCCATTTGGCAATTTTTTATTGGGCGTAATGCTGGCGGTGGTGCTGGTGGCGCTTTATCCTTTACCCGCAGTAAGGCTAAGGTTTACGTAGAGGAAGATTCCACTAAAATCACCTTTGACGATGTTGCGGGGGTGGACGAGGCAAAGACTGAGTTGACGGAAATTGTTGATTTTCTGAAAACGCCCCAACGTTATACGGCGATCGGTGCAAAGATTCCCAAAGGTGTTTTGCTTGTCGGCCCCCCCGGAACGGGTAAGACTCTGATGGCTAAGGCTGTTGCTGGTGAAGCTGGTGTCCCTTTCTTCTCCATCTCCGGTTCTGAATTTGTGGAGTTGTTTGTTGGTGCTGGTGCTGCGCGTGTCCGCGACTTGTTTGAGCAAGCGAAGAAGAAAGCGCCTTGTATTATTTTTATTGACGAGCTGGATGCGATTGGTAAATCCCGTGCTTCTAATGGTGTGATGGGTGGCAATGATGAGCGGGAACAAACTCTTAATCAGTTGCTGACTGAAATGGATGGTTTTGCGGCAGGTGATGCGACGGTCATTGTGCTCGCTGCGACTAACCGTCCTGAAACTTTAGACCCAGCATTGCTACGTCCGGGTCGTTTTGACCGTCAGGTTCTTGTTGATCGTCCTGATCTTGGGGGTCGCCTGAAGATTCTTGAAATCTATGCGAGCAAGGTTAAATTAAATGATGAGGTTAATCTCAAGGAAATTGCGACGAGAACGCCGGGTTTTGCGGGTGCTGATTTGGCCAACCTTGTGAATGAAGCGGCGCTACTTGCAGCTCGAAACCACCGTGAGACGGTTGCTCAGGCAGATTTTGCGGAAGCGATTGAACGGGTTGTGGCGGGTCTTGAGAAAAAGAGTCGTGTGCTGTCGGATAAGGAGAAGAAAATTGTTGCTTATCACGAAGTGGGTCATGCTCTAGTTGGTGCGCTACTGCCCGGTGGTGGTAAGGTGGCAAAAATTTCGATTGTGCCCCGTGGGATGGCGGCGCTTGGTTATACTTTGCAAATGCCGACGGAAGATCGTTTCTTGATGGATGAGCGGGAAATGCGTGATCAGATTGCGACTCTACTGGGTGGGCGATCGGCGGAGGAAATTATTTTCGGTTCGATTACCACGGGCGCGGCTAATGATTTACAACGGGCAACGGATCTTGCGGAACGGATGGTCACGACCTATGGCATGAGTAAAGTGCTTGGGCCCCTTGCCTATGAAAAGGGTCAACAAAATAACTTCCTTGGTGAGGGCATGATGAATCCCCGTCGTATGGTCAGTGATGAAACGGCGAAGGCTATTGATGCGGAAGTGAAAGAGATTGTGGAGTCGGCACATCAGCAGGCGCTGGCAATTTTGAAGGAAAATCACGACCTACTCGAAACTATCTCCCAAAAGATTTTGGATACTGAGGTAATCGAAGGGGATTTGCTGCAAGAACTGTTGGCTAATGTAAAAACTCCTGCGTCGGTTGAGCCTGTCGAGGCGATCGCCTAAATTTTTTCCTCACACACAAAAGAGTCCGAAGTTTAGCAGTTAATGCTTTGCCTCGGACTTTTTCTTATGGTTCTAACGAGAGAGTTGGAACGAGTAAAACTTAGTGACCGACACCAACGTAGCGGAAGCCACACTCTGCCAAATTATCTTTGTCAAGGAAATTGCGGCCATCAATCATTAAACGATTTTGGAGGCGATCGCCTAATGCGCTGTAGTCGAGCTCAAGAAACTCTGCCCAGTCAGTGACGAGGACAAGGGCATCACAATCATCGGCGAGCATCTCCGGACTAGACTCAATCAAAACCCCCGTCAATCCATGACTAATACCATTGGGAGAAACAATCGGATCATAGGCCTTTACTCGCGCACCAAGGCGATTTAGCTCAGCGATGAGTTTAAGAGACGGAGCATCGCGCATATCGTCAGTATCGGGTTTAAAGGTGAGTCCCAATAAACCAATGGTTTTGCCTTTCAGGATTTTTAGTTCCTGTTGTAGTTTTTCAAGGACGATCAGTTTTTGACGCTTATTGACTTCTACTGCTGCTTCTAAAATCTGGGTGTGGTAGCCGTAGTCTTCCGCTGTGTGAATGAGGGCAGAAACATCCTTCGGAAAACAAGATCCGCCCCAGCCTAAACCTGCTTGCAAAAATTTATTGCCAATGCGGCTATCTAAACCAATCCCCTTGGCAACTTGTAACACGTCAGCACCAACGCGATCGCAGACATTGGCCACTTCATTAATAAAACTAATTTTTGTGGCGAGAAAAGCATTGGCTGCATATTTAATCATTTCAGCGGAGTTGAGGTCTGTTTCAACAACCGGAATGGGAGTAGGCGTACCTTCGTCGCTAAATTTGCCGCTCACAAGGGGTTCGTAGAGCTGCTTCATCAGGGCGATCGCCTTGTCGTTACTGCTGCCGAGGACAATGCGGTCTGTATTAAACGTGTCTTTGATGGCCGAACCTTCCCGCAAAAACTCAGGATTACTGACCACATCAAACTGCACAGAGGTTGGATCACCCCCCTTTTCCTTAACGCCATCGAGCACGATCATCCGCACCCAGTCACCAGACCCAATGGGCACAGTCGACTTGTTGACGATTACCTTATAAACATCCGTGGGAAGATGTTCACCGATACCCCGCGCCACAGCTTCTACATAGCGGGTATCACTCTCGCCATTGGGTAATGCCGGTGTTCCCACAGCGATAAACATAATTTCGCCATGGTTTACTCCCATGCCCAGATCCGTCGAAAACTGTAACCGGCCAGAATCCATCGAGGACTGCATCAACTCCGATAAACCCGGTTCGTAAATGGGCGATCGCCCAGACTGCATCAACTTAACCTTTTGTTCATTGTTGTCGATGCAAATAACCTCATGACCCACATGGGAGAGACAAACACCCGTAACGAGACCAACATATCCTGTTCCGATAACGCAAACTTTCATGGCAATTATGACTGTGAAAAGAAACTTTTAGTAATAAAAATTGTTGACAATGACAAGGTCAACTTGGTGATCATCGATGTAATCTTTCGTCCTAAATTACTCATTTAGGCGATCGCGGAAATAGGCAATGGTTTTTTCTAGACCCTCCTCCAGTTGTACGGTCGGTTGCCAATTATTTAAATACGTTTTCGCTCTGGTAATATCCGGCTGTCTTTGTTTTGGATCATCTTGAGGGAGAGGCTCAAAGGTCAACTCAGCATCGGGATTCACCATTCTTTGGATCGTCTCAGCCAGTTGCAAAATCGTATATTCACCGGGATTGCCAAGATTAACTGGACCAATAAAGTCTCCTTCCATTAGCCGAATAAATCCTTCAACAAGATCGCTCACATAACAAAAACTGCGGGTTTGGGAGCCATCTCCATAAACCGTTAAAGGCTTACCCTGTAATGCCTGCACAATAAAATTACTCACCACACGACCATCATTGGGTAGCATGCGGGGGCCGTAGGTATTAAAGATGCGCACAACACGAATATCAACGCCATTGGAACGGTGATAATCGAAGGTGAGGGTTTCCGCCATACGTTTGCCCTCGTCATAGCAGGAACGAATGCCAATGGTATTCACATTGCCCCAATAGGTTTCAGGCTGGGGATGGACATCGGGATCTCCATACACTTCCGAGGTTGACGCGAGGAAAAATCTAGCTTTAACCCGTTTGGCTAAGCCCAACATATTGAGCGTACCCATCACATTTGTTTTAACGGTTTTAATGGCGTTGTACTGGTAATGGACGGGGGAAGCGGGACAAGCGAGGTGATAAATCTGGTCAACTTCAAGGCGGATCGGCTCGGTAATATCGTGGCGAATCAGTTCAAAGTAGGGGTTGCCCATCCACTTCAACACATTTTGTTTGCGCCCGGTGTAAAAGTTATCGAGGCAGATAACTTCGTGGCCAGCTTCCATGAGGCGATCAATGAGGTGCGAGCCAAGGAAACCAGCTCCGCCCGTAACAAGAATTCTCATACCAGTATTTTGGGGGTTAAAACGTTAAAGGGATCTTCACTAAAAGTACCGAGGGATCCGGTTTCTGTCTACCCGTCTAATTCCCCTTCTAGGATGGTGGCGATCGCCTGCTTTGTATTTTCTTTAAATTCGCGCACATTCACTCGCTCTAGGACAATGAGAGCACAGATCATGCCGATCGCCTGTAAGACAAAAACTGAACCATAGGCGAGTAAAGGCACACCAAAAATTGCCCGGCCAATATCCAGCACAACTCCCCCTAAAAGGGTGGCGATCGCCCGGGACATAGCCTGAGCTAAAGCCCATGTACCAATAAAAGTTCCGGCAGTTTCAGCGGCGGTCAAGTCGAGCATTAAACTAATGGCACCAATGGTGCCAATGCCCGTCGCAGCACCGAATAGCACCAATGCATATTTGAGTATTTCCGGTTTTTGAGTAACGCCTGCAAGGATCATGAGGCCAAAGCAAACGGCCACTAATACACAACCTAAACGCGCGGTATTTTTTTTCCCGATCCTTGGGACAACGAGAAATCCCGTGGCACTATAACCGACTAAAACTCCCATGCCCCAATAGGAATTTAGCAGGGTACTTTCGCCGATGGACATGCCAAAGACTTCGCCGCCATAGGGTTCAAGAACGGCTTCTTGCATGAACAAACTAATGGTAAAAACCACTAAAAAGCTAAAGAAAATTGCGGTTTGACGACTGCTGGTGACAATTTTTAAAGATTCTGTAAAGGTAATTTGATCTTCTCGTTTTGTCGCAGCGTTGCGCCGCTGAAACCGGGAATATTTGCGTTCGACACCAATTGTGCCCAGCAAGCCTAAACCGAAGGCGATCGCCGGGGCGATGATAAATAAAGAATTGATCGGGCCACGCAAACTATCAATGGGGGTATTGAGCAGTTTTTCACCTTGGCTGAGCATTGACCCAACATTAGCGCCCAGAATGATACCGGATTGCTGAATTTTTCCGAGGAAAATACTACCGCTAATACCGCCAATCACCACACCCACTAGGAGCATTGACCAAACTATTGCGACAATTTTAGAACGGGTTTTCTCTTCTGAAATATCAACGAGCAACGCGGTGAAAGGGGTAGAACTAGAACTTAGGGCTAAGCCATAAAATCCTAAAACAGCACCCAAGGCGATCGCCCAAAACGTCATTTCGCCAGACCAGACCCAACTGCCATTTGCCTGAACGAGTTCGGCTAATTTCCAGACAATTTGCACCGCTACCAAAACGGCTGAACCAAATAAAATTGTGCCGATCCAGACATAGCCACTGCGGTGTAGCCCAAAGATTTTTTTACGGTCAGAGAGTTGCCCAAAAAAGACCCGCGCTGGTGCCATAAATTGCGGTACAGCCAGTGCGCCGGCGGTAACGGTCGCCGGAATATCCAGCTCACTGATCATCACGCGGTTGAGGACGGCAAGGGTGAGTACGGCCATTAAACCCAGACCCATATTGAAAAGACCCAGACGCATCATTGTCAAAGGCCCCACAGAGGGCAATTGGTCGGGTAGAGATTGGGGAAGGTCAGAAATTGTCATAGTGGCGATCGCCAGATTTATAAAAGCGGTATTGAAATGTTTGTATTTTAAAGTTTGTGGGTCATCGTCGGCAGGAAATTGTCCCAATAACCAAGGTTTTTAATCAAAAAAGTCGGTGGCTTCAAAGGCAGCATCGAGATATTGTTCTAATTTGCACTGATAAGTGTCTGATGAGTTGCCGCAATATGAAACCAGAGCCACATCAAATCGACAGCCATATTTTTCGTATTGGGGAGATTCGGCAAGAAATTGCAGAGCCGCTTTAATGGTTTTTCGTTGCTTCGCTGACGTAATGGCAAAAAGTCCTTGGGCATCTAGGCCTTGGGAACGCCGTGTTTTTACTTCCACAAAAGCCACAATTTTTTGGCTCGGCTGAAATGCCACAATATCTAGCTCACCATAGCGACAATGCCATTGGGTTACGATAATTTCCCATTGGTTTTGTGCTAGGTAATCGCAAATAAATTTTTCGCCGCGATCGCCAATGATTTTATGGGTGGTTTTGGGTTTCGATTGAGACATCTCGCCTATGATTTTGAAACATCTTTACTGGGGTCAAGCATGACAGATCTGGGGCGATCGCCGACCAATATTTTAATTTGGAGCGTACTCATCATTGGGGCTGTTGGGGTTTCAACATCCTCCATTTTTATTCGATTGGCGATGGCGGCTGCGGATAAACAAGGTATTGCTTTTAGTTTATTTTTGGCTGCGTCTCGCTTAATTTTTGCCTCTATTGCATTGATGCCCACGTGGCAAAACGTTACCAAAGCCAAACCCACTAAAACCTCGATGGGCTACGGGATCGCCGCTGGTCTGGCTCTGGCCTTGCATTTTAGTTTGTGGATTAGTTCGTTGTCTTTTGTCTCGGTGGCAGTTTCCACAAGTTTGGTGACTACTAATCCGATTTGGGTGGCCTTAATCGGCTGGATATGGCAAAGGAAAACGTTATCAAGGCGTACGATTATCGGAATTTTCTTGGCGATCGCCGGCAGTTTTATGATCACCTGGAGTAAACCGACGGAGATGGCGATTAATTCTGCTCCAGTTCTTGGCACAATTTTGGCCTTATCCGGTTCCATTGCTGCGAGCTTTTATTTGGTCTTTGGTCAGGAAGCTCAACGACAGGGTTTACCGACCCAAAGTTACGCCACTATTGCCTATACTGTCGCGGCGATCGCCCTATTACCCATGCCAATATTGTGGGGCGAAAGCTATGGTGGCCACAGTCTAGAGGTTTATGCTTATATTCTTGCAATGACGATTATTGCCCAGTTAATTGGTCACACGAGTTTTAATTGGGCATTGCGTTGGTTGCCTTCTGTCACTGTTACGCTCTGTATTTTGTGTGAACCGATTATTGCCAGTATTCTCAGCTTTTTTATTCTTAAGGAAATCCCCAGTCTTTCTATCATTTTCGGGGGATTCGTAATTTTAAGCGGTGTGGCGATCGCCGTTCTGAAAGTGCCACAGAAGCTTTAGACAAGCTCCTATAATCAAAAGTAGTCACACCAAACAGTGGGCGATCGCCACATAGACATGATTTTCCCAATTGAGCTTAATCTCGACGGTTGTGATTTGAGTAAAAAACAATTTTTCCAGCTTTGCCAATGTAATGAAATCTGGCAGTTTGAGCGCAGTGCTACCAATCAACTCATCATCATGCCATTAGCAGACGGAAAAACCAGTAACCGTAACGCAAACTTGACGTATCAATTATCTCTTTGAAACCGCCAAACAAAATCAGGTATTGGCTTTGGTTCCTCGACAGGTTTCACCTTGCCAAATGGCGCTGTTCGATCACCAGATGCCGCATGGATTCCAACGGAGAAATGGCGGTCATTATCCCAATCTGAACAAGAGAAATTCGCGCCACTAAGTTTGGATTTTGTTAGGGAATTACTTGCTACTCATGAACGGCTAGATGTTACCCAAGCAAAGTTGCATGAATATATCGAAAATGGCACTCGTTTGGGTTGGCTCATTAACCGAAAAACCAAGCAAGTTGAAGTTTACAGGCCAAGTCAAGATGTTGAAGCTCTCGATGCTCCAGAGCAACTAAGTGGTGAAGATGTTTTAGTGAATTTTGAATTAAATCTTTCGAAAATTTGGTAGGCGATCGCCAATCTTCATCACCACAACTCCTCTGGGGTGAGTAAAATTTAAAGACGTTTCGTTCTCGGCATTAGCACCATGGCAATCCCAGCCATTCATCCCGACACAATTGAAGATGTCCGGCAGCGGGTCGATATCAGCGAAGTGGTATCGGACTATGTGGTGCTAAAGAAACGGGGGAAGGATCTGCTGGGTCTTTGTCCGTTCCACGATGAGAAAACGCCCAGTTTTACGGTGAGTCCATCGAAGCAGTTTTATCACTGTTTTGGTTGTGGGGCAGGCGGCAATGCCATCAAATTTTTGATGGAAATTAATAAAAGTTCCTTTGCGGAGGTGGTGCTAGATCTGACGCGACGGTACCAGATTCCCCTCAAAACCCTAGAGCCAGAACAGCGGCAAGAAATTCAACGGCAACTATCGCTCAAAGAACAGCTCTACGAAATTGTGGCGATCGCCGCCAGTTTCTACCAGTACGCCCTCAAGCAGCCCCAAGGGGAAACAGCACTGCAATATGTGCGGGAAGAACGAAAATTATCAGAAGCGACCATCCAAAACTTTGGCATTGGCTACGCGCCCGGCGGTTGGGAAACCCTTTATCGATATTTGGTAGAGCAAAAACGCTATCCGATTGCGTTGGTGGAACAAGCGGGCTTAATCAAACCACGTCAGTCGGGCAATGGTCATTACGATCAGTTCCGCGATCGCCTAATGATTCCGATTTATGACAGTCAAGGTCGCGCCATTGGCTTTGGTAGTCGAACACTCACAGGCGAAGAACCCAAATATCTCAACTCTCCCGAAACGCCTTTATTCGATAAAAGTAATACGCTCTTTGCCCTCGATAAAGCAAAAGGGGCGATCGCCAAAGCCGACCAAGCGATTGTGGTAGAAGGTTATTTTGATGCCATTGCCTTGCACACAGCGGGTTTTGAAAATGCGGTGGCTTCTTTAGGAACCGCCTTTACTCAGGGACAGGTACGCCAGTTATTGCGCTACACCGACTCGAAACAAATTGTTTTAAATTTCGACGCAGATAAAGCAGGCGTAAAAGCTACCCAACGCGCCCTCACCGAAATCGAACCACTGATTTATTCGGGACAAATGCAGGCAAGAGTTTTAAATTTGCCCGGCGGGAAAGATGCCGACGAATTTTTATTAATGCCCAGCGGCGTTACCCAATATAAAGAAGCACTGCGAGATGCGCCCCTGTGGATAGATTGGCAACTCGATCAGTTATTACTCGGTAAAGATCTCGGAGAAGCGGATCAAATTCAGCAAATTGGTCGCCAAGGTTTACGGATCCTCGCCAAGATCAAAGACCAAACCCTCCGTAGCCACTATATTTCAAATTTCGCCCAATCCATCAGCAAAGGCGATCGCCAACATTACCAGCAGCTGCAAGAAAATTTTTACTATCAAATTAAACGGCTAATTAAATCCCAGCGGCAAAAAAACCCAGAACCAGAGCACCAAGAACCCACTCCCGTTGACGATATTCCCGTCGCCACAGCCTCAATGCAACTAGTACAGGCAGAAGAACACCTATTAAGGCTATATCTGCATTGCACAGCCTTCCGTCGTCAGATCGAGACCCAGCTCAGCGAAAGCGAATTAATGTTTGGTATTTCCCACAATCGCTGGCTTTGGCAAGAAATCGCCCATATCCCCCCAGAAATCAAGCAAAACCTTGCCCACAACCAACTCCTCGGTAGAATTCTCGACATCCTCACCAATCACCCCGAAAAAATGCAGCCCCTCGGCAACCTCCTCTATCTCAACGAAAAAACCGAGATCGATATCCACCGTGTGCCCCTACAAATCCGGGCGGCGATCGCCACCATGGAATACGTCAACACGAAAAAGCACTACGAATATTGCCGCGAAAAATACGAAAACCTCGACCCCAGCCACAACGATTATTTGTATTACATGCAAGAATTTTGCCGCCTCAAGCAAGATCTAATCGAGACCAACAAAAAACGTAATTTCAGCAATCTCGAAGTGATTAAATACGACTCCTAAGAACCCGCAACAAAACCGCTCAGATCCAGAAGGTTAAGGTAAAATAAACGTACTACATCGAAATATTTGAGCAATGTAGTTTTTCACAACATCATTTCAGGGAACTGCACCCCAGCACTAAAAGCGCTTCCATTTGCAGAGTATTTCGCCTACAAACCTTTCATGCTATAATTTCTGTCTGATTTAGCCAGAAAAACAGGCAAAGAAGTTTCACGCCCTATTTCGGAGTTTGTCCATGTCCAGTAATTACGGTGCCCAACAGATTCAAGTTCTTGAGGGTTTAGAACCAGTCCGGAAGCGTCCGGGTATGTATATTGGAACCACTGGACCGCGAGGCTTACATCACCTAGTCTATGAAGTCGTTGACAACTCCGTTGACGAAGCATTAGCGGGCTTTTGTGACGAGATTAACGTTGAGATTTTAGAAGATGGCTCTGTCCGCGTTACCGATAATGGTCGCGGTATTCCTACCGATATCCACCCCACCACTGGTAAGTCTGCATTAGAAACAGTGATGACCGTCCTCCACGCTGGCGGTAAGTTTGGCGATGGGGGCTACAAAGTATCCGGTGGTCTGCACGGTGTCGGTGTCTCCGTCGTTAATGCCCTGTCCGAATGGGTAGAAGTAACCGTTTGGCGACAAGAAACCGAGTACAAACAACGTTATGAGCGCGGTATTGCCAAGGGCGACTTGGAAGAAGCCGTCGCCACAGGCCACAAAACAGGGACTTCCGTTCACTTTTTACCTGACGCACAGATTTTTACGGAAACGACAGTTTTTGATTACAACACCCTCGCAGGTCGTTTGCGAGAATTGGCTTATCTAAATGCCGGTGTCAAAATTGTTTTTACTGACCATCGACCGGCAGAACCCTTCAGTACGACCTATTTTTATGAAGGCGGTATCAAAGAATATGTCGCCTTCATGAACCGTGATAAATCAGCCCTCCACGAAGAGATCATTTACGTTTCTGGCGAGAAAAATGGGGTACAGGTAGAAGTGGCCTTGCAATGGTGTATTGATGCCTACAGTGATAACCTGCTTGGTTTTGCCAACAATATCCGCACCATTGATGGTGGTACACACCTTGAAGGTCTAAAGAGTGTCCTGACACGCACCATGAATAGTGTTGCCCGAAAACGCAACAAGATTAAGGATAATGAGTCGAATTTGGCGGGGGAGAATATTCGCGAAGGTTTAACGGCGGTTATTTCGGTAAAAGTGCCGGAACCGGAATTTGAGGGTCAAACAAAAACTAAACTCGGCAACTCCGAAGTGCGCGGTATTGTGGATTCCTTTGTGGGTGAGGTGCTAAACGAATATTTTGAATTTAATCTTGGTGTTGTTGACAGTATCCTCGAAAAGGCAATTCAAGCGTTTAAAGCGGCAGAGGCAGCCCGTCGAGCACGGGAACTGGTTCGTCGTAAGTCTGTCCTTGAGTCTTCTCTCCTGCCGGGTAAGTTGGCAGATTGTAGTGAGCGGGATGCGGCAAAGTCTGAGATTTATCTCGTAGAGGGTGATTCTGCGGGTGGTAGTGCAAAACAAGGGCGCGATCGCGCCTTCCAAGCGATTCTGCCATTGCGAGGCAAAATCCTCAACATCGAAAAAACTGACGACGCAAAAATTTATAAAAATAATGAGATTCAATCTCTGATCACAGCGCTGGGGTTAGGCATTAAAGGGGAAGAATTTGATGCGGAAAAGTTACGTTATCACCGCGTTGTCATCATGACTGACGCGGACGTTGACGGTGCACACATCCGGACGTTGTTGTTAACTTTTTTCTATCGCTATCAGCGGGATCTTGTTGATCAAGGTTACATCTATATTGCTTGTCCTCCTCTGTATAAGTTGGAGCGTGGGAAAAATCATGTTTATTGCTATAGCGATCGCGAGTTGCAAGAGCAAATTAACGAGCTACCCAGCAATGCAAAATACAATATTCAGCGTTTTAAGGGTCTGGGTGAGATGATGCCCCAGCAGCTCTGGGATACTACGATGAACCCTGAAAGCCGTACTCTCAAGCGTGTGGAAATCGAAGACGCGGCCGAAGCGGATCGCATGTTTACGGTTCTGATGGGCGATCGCGTGGCTCCTCGGCGTGAGTTTATTGAGACCAACGCACCGAAGCTCAACATGCTCGATCTCGATATCTAGAAAAACGATCAATAAAAACAATCCTCAGGGGTGGCTGAATTTTAGTCACTCCTTTTTTATGTTATTCAGGTCGTTCAAGGAGGCGATCACACCAACGAATTGATGGGTAGTAGCTTCGCTACGATCAACGAAGAAATACTTTTCACATAGGTTTTTTACATAACCATGTACAGATTTCGGCTTCGTTTTTTTACGCATTTCCCCGGCAAAATTCAACATGAATCGCATCGATTAGAATTTTTTCTACCACAACAGCGGCCTTTGCTATTGGTCTCGCCAAACGAAGAATCAATGAGTAATGCTACTGAATTTATTTTTTCTGCTGGTGGCTTCGAATCCGAGCAAGAAGCTTTAGAACTTGGTCAGTCTCTCAAAAATTGTCTCTTAGTTCTTGGTGCAAAATGGCGTTTAGGAATCGATGTTGGTCACGATATTGCAAGTGGTACTTGGGCAGATAGCCTCAAGCAGATGATGGCTGAGAAATTCAACTTAAGACTAGTAGATAATGTTCACGGTTTATGTGTTATTCCCGATGACTTGCCATCTACTGCTATGACCATAAGTGCATCAGGTGTAGTTGACCCGAAGACAAGTCAGGATTTTGGAGAAGAAATACTTTCTCTACTTAATCAGTCTCCAAATTTGAACCAAAAAGATAGGTTGGCTTTCGAGCTTTATGGTTCGTCGCATTATGAAAAATCAATGCGCTCTAAATTCTTGACTTTAGTTCTCTCTATAGAAAGTTTGCTTGAATTGAAAGACAGGCAAGATGATGTTCAAAAATTAGTTGATCAGCTACAACAAATAGTTCATGATTCAGAAATCTGCAAACATGAAAAAAACTCCATTCGAGGAACTCTAAAATGGCTTCGTAAAGAATCTATAGGTCAAGGATTAAAAAGATTATCAGATACCTTTCTGTCCGATAAAGAGTATGGAGGGATACCAGCACGAAAGTTTCTTTCACATTGCTATGGTGTACGAAGCCAGCTGGTTCACAATGGCTGTCATAGTGACAAAACAGACTTAAATATACTTTCCTCTCAACTTGATTGTTTAGTGTCCGATCTCTTGATGAGGAAAATTGGTCTTGATGAGTTTTAAATATTTAATTTTTATGACAGCCGTTCAAGGAGGCGATCGCCGACCCGGAGAGCATTGGCAACGACAGTAAGCATTGGGCTAGTGGCGCTGCTAGATGGGAAAAAGCTGCTGTCAACGACGTAAAGATTATCGAGGTCGTGCATTTTGCAGTGGAGATCGAGGACAGAGCTGGCCGGATCTTCGCCAAAACGACAGGTTCCACATTGGTGCGCAACCACTGAAATTGGCATCCGCGCATAGGGGTGGGTTCCTTTAAATTCTTTATCTACTGCCTTTAATAATTGCTGCCATTTGTACAGGAGGCGATCGTGGGCTTCGAGGTTATTTTCCTTGTAGTGGAGATGAGTTTTGCCCTTTTTGATGAGGACTCGGTTATCACTGTCGGGTAAATCTTCCGTTTGTAACCACCAGCCCAGCGATCGCCGCGCGATTTGTTTGAGTCCAAATTTTGGTAAAAACTTTGCCGCAACAGAAAGTAATGGCGGTGATTCCGAGAAAATTACATCCTGCAAAATCCCGCCCGAATCCTGCACATGACCCATGGGATAAGGAAAATCTTTATCGCCCCAATAAAAATCATTCACGTAGAGCGATCGCTGAAATAATCCGTCTTCGAGGGTCGGTTCCTGTTCTACAATGACCGTCATCAATTGCTTCATCAGATTACGACCGACCAACCCAGAGCTATTGCCTAGGCCGTTTTCATGTTTCGCATTGGCAGATTTAAGGAGAAGCACTGCCGAATTAATCGCACCACAGGCCAACACCACAATATCCGCCGCAAATAAAAAAGCTTGGCCGCCGATAACTGCCTGAACTCCTTTTACCACTTTGCCAGAGGGATTCGTGTGGATGGAGGTGACCGTTGCACCAGTTTTTAAAGTGAGATTCGAGTTTTCTGCCCGTATCGCTGGACTAACCCCTGTATCTTCCGAGTCAGTACGTCCTTCCTGTCCAGTGCCAATGGGTAAATAATTGGGGTGCAAACCATAATCTTTAAACCGCTGGTTAATGGCATCTAATTGCGGTAACCGTTCTACGGGCGGAAAATCATAATCATTGCTGTGGCTGGGTTCCGTTGCATCATCATCAACTTTACCGTGAACCTGATAGAGCTTTTCTGCTTCCGCGTAATAGGGTTCAAAATCGTTGTAGCTCAAACCCCATGCTGGCGAAATGCCGTCCTTATGTTCGACCGCTTCAAAATCCCGCTCCCGTAGCCGCATCAACACACCGCTATAAATCTTGGTGTTACCGCCCACGCAGTAGCTAGTTTGGGGATGAAATGGCTCACCATCTTTGTCGTACCACTGTTCCGGCGCGTGATATTGCTCTTTTTTGAAAACCTCAACTTCCGTCAGTTCAGAGCTTTCCTTTTCCGTAAATTCTCCCTGCTCTAACACCAAAACCTTTTTGCCAGCCTCCGCCAGTTTTCGGGCAATGGTTCCGCCACCAGCGCCAGTACCCACAACGATTACGTCATAAATTTGATCATCGATAATCATGACTCACACACCACACATTCAAAGTTTTTTTGCAAAAGAAAAGCGGCTTTAAACTACTGCCAGAGATAAATTAGGCCAAATAAAATAATCCAAATCACATCGACAAAATGCCAAAACCAAGAGGTTGCCTCTACGCCAAATTGCCCGCCAACATAATTATTCGGCAAGAAAGAACGCCCCAGCATAATGCCCTGCAACAACACGCCAGTGAAAACGTGCAATCCGTGAAAGCCCGTCAGCAAATAGAAAATGCCGCCGTAAACTCCTGACGTGAAACCAAACTCTAGTCCTTGCCACTCCACTGCTTGACCGTATAGGAAGTAACTTCCCATCGCCATGGTTAGTAGCCAAAATATCCGAAATCCCCAGAGATTTTCTTTGTGGAGAAAGCGTTCGGCGACGTAAATCACGAGACTACTAGACACCAAAATTACGGTATTGATGGCGGGTTCGCGGATTTCTAAGCCTGTCACGCCAGCGGGAAGCCAATCTGTTGCCGTGGTTTTGTAGACGATATAGCCGACAAAAAAGCTAATAAAAATCACACTTTCCGACAACAAAAAGACGATAAACCCAAACATGCGGTTATCTTCTTCGTGCTCGTGGCTGGTTGTTACTGGAGATTCGTTAATGGCAGTCATAACAATAGTTGCGTGAATCTAAGAATTAAAAGTTCCCCTCTTAGGAGGGACTGGGGGAGGGTTCTTCGTGGATTGCGTAAGTTGTCGAAACCCCTTCCGCCCTTCGGGCACTTTCCCCAAGGAAGGATTTTAGGAGCAAGTAATATTTGTTGGGAGATGGCGAAGCCAGAGGGCTTGAATTTTTAGATTGAGGCGATCGCCCCTATCTTTCCCTAACCTCCCAAATTTTCTGTAAGAGGTTCAGATTTACCGTAGCCGTAAGGTTCAGCAACGACAACAGGCAATTCCTCAAAGTTTTCATGTTCAGGCGGAGAAGGTACAAGCCACTCCAACCCGATCGCCCGCCAAGGATTAGCCGGAGCCTGTTCACCATTAATCCAAGAACCAATCATATTAAGCAAAAACGGAATCGTGGACATCCCCAAAATAAAACCACCAATACTCGCTAAGACATTCCAAAAAGCAAACTCCGGATCATAAGATGCAACGCGGCGGGGCATCCCCATTAAACCCACTGGGTGCATCGGCAAAAAATTGAGGGTTGTACCGAGCATCGTCAGCCAAAAATGTAGCTTGCCAAGACCTTCGTAATACATCTTGCCCGTCATTTTCGGGAACCAGTGATAAACCCCAGAATAAATCCCAAAAACGATCGCCCCATAAATCACATAGTGAAAATGCCCCACCACAAAATAGGTATTATTCACGTGAATATC
The DNA here is from genome assembly GCF_001904615.1 of [Limnothrix rosea] IAM M-220. Taxonomy (NCBI): domain Bacteria; kingdom Bacillati; phylum Cyanobacteriota; class Cyanophyceae; order Chroococcales; family Geminocystaceae; genus Picosynechococcus; species [Limnothrix rosea] IAM M-220. The sequence goes on along the minus strand of NZ_MRBY01000001.1, from coordinate 63,768 downwards.
GACGGGAACAGAAGCGAGCATAATGCCTGTAATACCCGCAAAAACGAAATTTACCAAGCCGCCTAGCGCAAAGAGCATTGACGTATCCAGCCGTAACTTTCCGCCCCAAATCGTTGCCACCCAAGCAAAAACCTTGATCCCCGTCGGCACAGAAATAAGCATCGTCGAGAACATAAACAACATCCGCATCCATGGCGGCGTACCACTGGCAAACATATGGTGAACCCACACCACCGCACTCAGGGCAACAATAATCATCGAGGAAATGACGACTACTTTATAACCAAAGAGCGGCTTCCGGGCGTAGACCGGAAATACTTCCGAGAAAATGCCAAACACGGGCAAAATCATCACGTAAACCGCCGGGTGGGAATAGAACCAGAAAAAGTGCTGATAAAGAACTGGGCTACCGCCTTGGCTAGGATCAAAAAATGTTGTGCCAAAACTGAGGTCAAACAGCAACATTACCGCCCCCGCCGTCAACGCAGGCAAACCAAACAGTTGAATAATTTGCGCCGCCATCACCGTCCAAACGAAAGCTGGAGTCTTAAACCAGCCCATACCCTCACAACGCATCCGCACAATAGTCGTAACAATATTTACCGCTCCCATAATGGATGACACGCCCGACAGAGCCACAGCAACCAGCCAGAGAAATTCGCCGTTGAGCAAAACCCCAGAAGGATTCTGGACACTCACAGGCGGGTACGACCACCAACCCGATTGAGCGGGGCCACCGGGAGCGAGAAAACTCAAAATAAAGAGAATGCCGAACACTGGAACCATCCAAAACGCCACCGCATTCAGGCGAGGAAAGGCCATATCTCGCGCCCCAATCATCAGCGGCACAAGGTAATTTGCAAAGCCGGCCAAAACTGGAAAAGTCCAGCCGAACAGCATAATCGTGCCATGCATCGTAAACAGAGCGTTATAAACCGTGCGGTCAACAAGATCCGGCTCTGGGGTAATCAGTTCGCCGCGCATGATCATGGCAAAAATTCCCGCCACCACAAAAAAGAAAAAAGCGGTAACGATGTACTGAATGCCAATCACTTTGTGGTCGGTGCTAAAGCTAAAAAATGTGCGCCAGTTGGGCAGGGAAGTTAAGGGATATTCCCTGTCTCGCAGGGCTTCAGGTGAGGCTTGGGTCATGGTTTAGAAACGAAATAAAAGTGGTTTTTAAAAGAGAATCTGGTAGGGGTGACCATGGTCAACCTCTACAAATAAAAGGGGTCACGAATGAAAATTCACCATCGGTGCTGGTGCTGGCGGAACTGTTTTCCAGCCAAACTGTTCATCTTTTTGTTGACGACGGGCATATTCACTGGCGGCTTGGTTGGGGGCAGGGGTGGGGGTTTGGCGAGCGGCGTTGTTCAACCAATCCTGAAATTCCTCTTGGGATTCCACCACGACATCGGCCTGCATTGCCGCAAAGTATGTGCCGCTAAACATTGAATCCCGCAACCGATATTTTCCTTCGCGGATCGGTGTAAATTCAAAATCTGTATCTTCAAAGGGAATAATGTCTTGTTTCACCCGAAAGGCTGGAATATAAAAGCCATGGATCACATCCGGCGATCGCAGCACAAAATGCGCCCGTTGATCCACTGGGAGATGCAGTTCAGTGCTAGTGACATTCTTTTCGGGATAACGAAATGTCCATGCCCACTGTTTCCCTTCCACTTCGATATTGGTCATGGGGGTTGTGGCGCTCGTATCGGCCATTTTTTCCACAGGATCAATCGCGCCGTGCATATGTCCCGGCGCTTGAATATTCATGGCTTGGTAGGTTTGATAGCTGAAATACGCCAGATAAATCACCGTCAAAAAAGGAATTACTGTCCATACAATTTCAACGGTGGTATTGCCTTCAATGGGAGGGCCGTCGCTGGTATCGTAGCGTCCTGCCCGGTGGAACAAAATCGAAAAGGTAATGACCCCTGTCACACCAAGTAAAATAAATGTCCCGATCGCCACTAAAGTACTAAATAATTTATCGACTAAAATCGATTCCGCTGACGCTTGGGGCGGCAACCAACTATACGACCATTGCCCAACGAAATAACTCAAAACCGCGAGGGCGATCGCCATAATACCGAGGGAAATAACTGTTTTAGGTTTCATAATCTTTCTTGCCTCCTAGCGCAACACCACATTGGGATCTTCACCAAGACGCAGCAAATGACCCGCCGTATTGTGAACGCCAAACTCACCAGCAAGATGTGCCCCTAAGGTTCCGTGGACATACATCATAAATATAATCACCAGACCCGCTAGTAAATACCACCATTGCACCTGACGACTCATGTCATTACGCCACACATACCGCTGAAAGCCTCGCCAAACCGTCATGGCAACGATTAGAGTTAATAGCAACACCCCCCCCACACCATGCCAAAGCATTGTGTCAATCGCACTAAGATTCCAAGCACTTTTAATCTCCGGCGGTGAATCGACCAACAAAATTTCATAGAAGCCAGCGGCTACTGTCGGAAAGGTGATAATGGCAGCCGCCACCATGTTGTACCAACCCACATCAAAGAAATTTGACCGAGTTGCCGGGATCGCAAGGTACTTAAAAATAGGTCGTTCAAAGGTATAAAAAACACCGACAATATCAAAGGCAATGCCGATAATAAACAGTCCGAGGGTGAGATGCACCAGATTAGGATGGAGCGGCAAACTGTAGGGCAGACCGTTTGCTCCAAGGTTTAATTGTTGAATAGCGTCAGAATACATAGCTTCAGTAAATTAGTGCGATGCAAAATTAGTGCGATGCAGAAAATCCAGAAACATCACAGCAGCCCATCTTTGGCTGCTTGGACAACTTCTGTGGTGTGCAAGCCGTAAACCCACACTAAATTGTCACCAAGAATAACTTGATAAAAGACAAGGCAAACGAGCAATAAGCTGATACCGAGATATGCTGAGGGTAAAGAGTCCGGCGTTTTGGAGCGAATCACGTATCGCCACCCGGTAATCGCTGCGATAATTCCCGATAGCGACCAGCCAATAATAGTGTGGATATTTAAAATTGGTGCAACTGCATCGTAGGCGATCGCCAAACCCGCTTCAATTTGCCCGAAGAGAATAGCAATGAAGATCGAAACCGTCGCCACACACATATTCCACCAGCTCACTTCGTATAGCTTTTTGTTACCAGTGAAATAACCAACCACATCACAAAAAAATGCGAATAAAACCATCGCAATCACAAAATGCACCACAATCGGATGAATGGTGTCGGGATAGGGTAAATTATGCTCATTTAAAGGGGGCAGTAGATTGTCAAACATACATTAGATATCAATAGATAAAGTAGAGATGTCCTAAATCAGCTAGTTTTATATTTTCTTAACTTTGCTGTCTATTTGTAGAGTGTATTTTTAAGGTTTAGAGAATTAGCAACCGATCGGGGTAACGATTGCCCCTTCACTATCGCAGCCTCTATACATGCTAGCTCATAGCTCAAGTTTATGTTGTCAAAAAAAGGCAATTATTTCCCTAGAAATGAATCTAGAACAATCAAAAATATACCTAAAGAAAGGTGAACGATAAACGAGAGTTTGGTAGCCCCTTGAGTCTCCCATTACTGTTGATCAAGAGTCCAATCAATTAGACCGATAGCCCATTAAATGCAAAGGCGATCGCCACTAGATTTTTCTTTACAAGCTAACCCCACTCACCTTTCAACCCATCGAAAAATTACGTTTCAAGACTTTAAAATTGCAAAGCAGAGTAGCAGTTCCGTCCATCATGTTTCGCCTGATATAACGCTTTATCCGCTAAACTTAAAGCCTTCTCCAGAGACACCGCTTCCTGTGGAATACCCGATACCAGACCAATACTCAGAGTCACAGTTCCTTGAAGATCACGCCACTGATGCTTTAACTTTAAAGCCGCTAATTTATCCTGCATTTCTGTCACGATGGCGATCGCCTGTTGCTGATCCGTCCCAGGCAATAAAAGCACAAACTCTTCCCCCCCATAGCGAGCAGCAAGATCATCTCCACGTTGAGCAGCCCCACTAATCACCTGCGCCACTTGAAACAAACAAATATCTCCCTGCAAATGCCCATAGTAATCATTATATTTTTTAAAAAAGTCAATATCGACCAAAGCTAAAGATAAAGCTTTTTTCTCACGGATAGCCTGCTCCCACATCCGAATAGCATAAAGATTAAAATACCGACGATTCGCAATTTGCGTTAACTCATCAACATTGGCCTGGTGAGTTAATCGTTTATTGAGCATTTTAAGCTCCTCTTCAATTTTTTTTCGCTTAGTAATATCCGTGAGCAAGCCCAAAATATACTGTTCGCCATCACCATAAAAATCAATAAAAGTATTATTGACATAAAACCATAACCGATTATTTTCACGATCTTTTAGACAAATATCAAAACTTACTGCACCAGCCACCGTAAGCTCTAAAATCTTCTCCTTAAAAAGCACCTTAAATTCCTCAGATGCACATAAATCAAGGGCATTTTTATTTAAAAGTTCACCATTTTTTGTCTGAAACTGACGCGCTAGCTTTGAATTTAAAAAAACAATATTCTTCGATGGATCTAAGACCCAAATTCCTTCCTCCGCATTTTCAACAATCTTTTGATAACGCTCTTCACTTGAATTTAAAATTGCCAAAGTCTTTTGCCGTTCCTTAACAAATTTGATCATAAAAGCAAAGAAGGTGATCACAAGAAATAGCAAAGAAAAATAGGTGACAACTAATAAAACAAATAGTCTTTTTTTTAAAAGAGCAGATGACTTTTGCTGCCTTTGAATATACCTTTGATTTTCAATTGAGATCCCATGAGCAGTTTTTTCCATCTCCGCTAACAGTGTTGTAATCGACTCTAATTTTTGGGGAGTAATAGATTTAGCAAGGATGTCCGGTTTGTGGGACAACACAAAGTCTAAATTGTCTATATAGATTTGTAGCTCTAAACGGGCTGATGGCGAGAGGGAATAATAGTCAGATTGAATAGTGACAATACGTACACGGCTTTCGAGGATATCAAATTGTTGTTGCAGCAGACTCACTTCACTTTGTTCAGAAAGAGAGACCAGTAAAACTTGTAGTCGTAAGGTTTCACGCCCCAACTGACCAATAGAGTGCACGGTCTCACTGAGAACAAAATCGTCAAAGGGGTTATTCTTATCTATCTCCCGAAACAGGACGGTGAGCACTAGAGCAGAGATAGAAGTCGCCAAGCCCAAGATCCCAATGAGCACCTTGCCGATATTTTTAGTTTGAAAAATCCATGTTTTCACAGGTGTGTCGAGAGCCATGGACAGAACAAAAGCATAGGAATTTACCTTAGTAGACCGAAACTGACTCGATCTGCCATATCCAAAAATCCTGCCTTGGTATTTTTATTTCTGGTTTTTCGTTGAAGGGCGGCACAATCAACATGGCAGGGCCTCGATAGTTCCTTTCGAGATAAACACCGTTTTGCTTTAGTGCAAATAAGATCGGAATTTCGCGAGTTGTTTGAATGGGCACAGTAATAGTGTAATCGTTTAGGGCTGTAATTTCTAAAGATGTAGCATCTGGTTTAATTTGCCAGAGATCCATCAAATCATTTAATAGAACGCCTTCAAAAGTAACATTCTTTCGTTCGAATAAATCAAAAATTTCGTATTGAATGAGCTGCAATTTTTCAATCGTTGGCCGATCAAACTGTAGCTGATCTCCTTGATTTACGGCCTGAATCTTGCCAGTTACGGTCAATATTGGCTCTTCTTTGGGAATAGGTAATGGCTTTTCTAGGGTCAACTCTGCTGATCGCAGGATTGTGATAATAGGCTGTTTTTCTTGGGGCTGGGGTGTACAACCAATGAGTAGAAAAAAGGCGATCGCCACAGCGATAATTTTGTGAGAAAGAGTCATAAAAAATCAAACTAAATCCAATAATGCCAAGCAAAATAGAAACTTGAAATATAGTTTCAATGGCATAGGTACTTACGTTAAATTTTATGGCTTGACAGAAAACAAAGCAGTGAGGTCTCTGTAAAGCAAAAAGTCGATTTTCAATCGGGGTACTACGACTTTTATACAGAACTTAAGTAGCTCAAAGACCTTACAAAATCTTAAATCTAGAATTTATACGGAGATTTTAGTCATTTACGTTTTTACTTAATAAAATGGCTTGATCCGATGAAAACCGTTGACTTGAGAATATAAGCCCTTGATTTTCAAGGATGTTTTCAATATCGACTTGGATAAACTAACATCTACCTGATTTCTTATCACCTAGCTTCCATTAGGTAGAATTATTTCCTTTGTTACCTTACTCTCTGAATTTAGACGGGGAAAAACCTGAATTTATTTACAAAACCTTCACGCAAGTATCGCTTGGGGAATAGTGCGATAATTGCCGAAAATTTTGAGGATTTCTGTATGGGTCTGTAGTTCAGCTAGGGCTTTTTTGACGGCTTCGTCACTGAGACAACCGTCGAGGTCTACAAAAAATAAATACTCTCCCAGAGATCGTTTGGTTGGGCGAGACTCAATGCGACTGAGGTTGATATTGCGTCGAGAAAAAACTTCCAAGGCATTAACTAGGACACCCGGAATCTTGGCGGGCAGGGTAAAGGCAAGGGAAATCACTTCTCCTTCTGACTGGGGCGTTTTACTTAGAACCCAAAAGCGGGTGCAGTTTTTTTGAAAGTCGTTAATGGTGTCTGCGAGGATGGGGAGCTGATAAAGTTGGGCTGCTCTAGGGGAGGCGATCGCCGCAATTTCCGGTCGAGCCTCAAGATGTTGCAAAATTTCCGTCGTTGATTTCGTTTCGATCAGAGGCGCATGGTGAATATGTTTTTCTAGCCAACGCTGACATTGAGCCAAAGCTTGGGGGTGGGAATGCACCTCTTTTATCAGGGAAATTTCAGGGGCAAAGGAAATTAAGGCATGATGAATTGGCAAAATAATTTGATGGCAAATTGATAGAGGATGCAACTCCCATACCAGATCTAAAGAAATTGCCACAGAACCCTGAATAGAATTTTCGATGGGCACAACCGCTAAATCCACCTCGCCCTGTGCCCAAGTGTATAGACTCTGGGCAATACTCTGACAAGGAATAAGCTCTATATCCTGTTGCTGCTGCGACTGTAACCACTCCTGATAAGTAAACGCTGCCGCTTCTGCATTTGTCCCAGCCGGGCCTAAATGGGCAATTTTAATGGTCATACCCTACTATCAATTGCGAATGTCACAATCCTATCAAGTTTCAAGTGCTCTGCCGCTTTCTTGGCCGAGTAGTCCACCACATAACAACACCACTCACAATTAATAACAACAACCCAAAACCATTGAGAAAGGGATAGATTTTTTCTAAATTAATAAAACCCAAATTGCCCTTATGCAGCTTGAGGAGCCAAATAAAATCAACAGCTCGACCCGTTAATGCTGCGATTTGGAATAATGTGCCCGACAACACTGTAATGATGAGTGGTGCAACCATAATCGGCACTAGGCTGCGGTGAAGTTTACGAATTGCGCGTTTATCAAAAGCCATGGGGATTAGGTTTTGTTTATTTGCTAAGGGATCGGCAGTTATTTCCCCTATTCTCTATATTTCCTCATGATTTGCTTCAGACTGTTGGAAATATTTATAAGCGGTGTAGGCAAGGGTGATAACACCAGTACGAATAGCGCTTTCGTCCACATCAAATAATGGATGGTGTAGGGGATAGTTAAGGCGGTTTTGGTGACCGACACCGAGGCGAAACATTGTGCCGGGTATATTTTCTAAGTAAACAGAAAAATCTTCGGCACCGAGGGAAGGTTCAGGCAAAATTTGCACATGTTCATTGCCGAGGGCCTCGCGACTGGCTCGTTCAAGGATTTGGGTGAGGTGAAAATCGTTTTGTACGGAAGGAACACCTCGTCGATAATTTACTTTGTATTTTGCGCCGTAGGTATTGCAGATACTGGCGACGATATTTTCAATCCATTCGGGTAAGTTGGCGTGGGTTTCGGGATGGAGTGATCGCACGGTTCCGGTCATTTGTACTTGGTCGGCAATCACATTGGGGGCCCTGCCGCCTTGGATTTGTCCAATGGTGAGCACAATGGGTCGTAGGGGATTTTGGGTACGGCTAATGGACTGCTGTAGAGCTGTGATCACTTGGGATGCGATCCAAATGGCATCTTTGGCTTGGTGGGGTCGTGCACCATGGCCTGATTCGCCGTAAATGAAAATTTCGAGATCATCGGCAGCGGCGGTGAGTGCGCCATAACGAATACCGACTGACTGGGCCGGAATGGTGGGGAAAACATGTAGCCCTAAAATTGCATCGGTATTTTTTAATGCACCGGCTTCTACCATCCATTTTGCGCCTAAGGCGACTTCTTCGGCGGGCTGAAATAAAAAGCGAATATTGCCGGCGATCGCCTCCGGTAGTTGAGACAACACCATCGCCGTACCCAAGCCCACCGTCGTATGGACATCATGGCCGCAAGCATGCATAACTCCCGGTTTCGCCGAGGCAAACTCAAAGTCATTACATTCCTGGATCGGCAGGGCATCCATATCCACTCGAATGGCGAGGGTATTGTGTTGTGCCGTAACGCCCGGTAAGTTGCCTACAACCCCCGTTTTTCCTACAGATTCCGTCACATGAATGCCCGTTGAAGAAAGCACCCCAGCAATATAGGCTGCTGTCTGGTATTCTTCCCCGCTGAGCTCTGGATGGGTATGTAAATGACGACGAATTTCGATCAAGCGGGGTGCTAATTTTTCGGCGAGGGCAGTAATTTCTGAGAGCATTGGGAAGGTGGTGTGGGAGGTTTTGCTTAGCCTTCTATTGTAGGACGGTTATTTTATCGTTTGCTACGTCCGGATTAAGGGGCGATCGCCACCCATAGACAAAAAAACATTCATCTATCTTGACTGGCCTACAACAGGTGGCGAGCTTTCGGTGAATAGTCTTTCACCACCCACTCAGAAAGAGTGGCATTGACTAACGCTGTGATGGTTTTAAGGCGTGTTAGATGCCCCTGAGCCATGACTTGACTGTTTAATTTATTTTTTCCTTAAACATCGTGCTTATCCTTCAGTCCCTTGGAAATTGGAGGATATTTTTTTTAAAACTTACCGGAATCTTCATAAAGGCCATGACTAATCAAAGCAGATCCCTTACGTGGCTTTTGTACATTGTGCGCAAGATCACTTTAAGTAGGGTTTTTCATCCGGTGATCTACGTGTTTTCGCCCAAGGGTTGGCGTTGATCAAACAGACACCAATCTTTGGCCTATCTCACTGAGCTAGAGCGGCGATCGCCCGACAATGAAGTTAATTCATCCATTCAACCATTTCCATTCAACAATTCTTTTCTGCCAAACCAAGACCATGCCGAAGCAATTACTCCGCCTTTCCCCCATCGCCCTCATGTCCATTCAAGCCCTAGAGCCGGACTGTGATCTCAAACTCCATGACAACGGTGCCGATGTCCAGCGTCTCCAAATCATTCTCAAAGAATTAAGCCTTTACAATGGTTCCCTTGATGGCCATTTCAACCTCAAAACTGAGCGCGCCCTACTGCGATTACAGCAATATCTAGAGGTATCAGCCACCGGGCAGCTCGATATCCATACTTGGTATCAACTGACCTATTGGGCTGAAGAAATCGCCCAACAACGCCATGGCGGCGCATTAGTCACCCACTAACATCATGGCCACTAATACCAATAATTTAATTACGCAAAAACGCCGGATCATGTCACATTACTACCCAGCCAGATAAGGCAATGTCGCCGTCGATAATTCAGAATCTTTTACAATAGTTGACGGCAAATATTATCGAGAAACTTATGGTCGTCGAGCAAATTTTAGATCTCGCTAAAAAAAAGGGTATTGAAGCGGAGGTTTACTATCGCAGCAGTCGCGATACTCCCATTGATTTTGAAAATAATCGCCTTAAGTCCCTCGAAACTAAAGCAACTCAGGGTGTTGTTCTACGCGTGGTTGTCAATGGCAAACTTGGGTTTGCGAGCTCTACTGACCTGACTCGCCTCGAAGCTGTCGTTGATGCGGCGATCGCCACCGCAGAGATTGGCGATCCCGTCGATTTTGAATTTGCCAAAAATTTTAAAGAAGTCGTTCCCGAAAGTGATTACGAATTGCCCGAAACCGCCAAGCTCGTCAAAGTTGGTGAGGAGCTCATCGAGAAAGTTCACAGCTACAACAGCGACATTTTAGTTAGCGCAGGCTTTCACATTCGTTCTGGTCAAACGAAACTTGCTACCACTGGCGGTGTGTACGGTGAGCGCAACAGTAAGGTTGTGAGTGCTAGTCTTGGTGGAAATTTAGTACAGGGTGAAGATTTTCTGCAAGCATACGGCTACGATGTCGCGAAAAACGGCGAACCTGATTACGACAAGATTTTAGCGACACTGATCGAGAAATATACCAACGCCGAAAAGACAGCGAGTATTAGTAGTGGCAAGTATCCCGTTCTCTTCACACCCCGCGCTGCCCTGAGTACTATTGGCGGACTCTTCGACACCATTTTGTCCGGTCAAGTCGTTGTCCAAAAAGCATCGCCCCTCGCTGGCAAACTAGGCGAAAAACTCTTTGGTGATGTGCTGACTATCTACGAAGATCCGACCATTGGCGTTTCCGCTTGTCCCTTTGACGATGAAGGCACACCCACCAGCAAAAAAACCTTTATTAAAAATGGCGTAGTGCAGCAGTTCTATTGGGATCGCCAGTGGGCAGCCCGCGGTAATGCGGAAGCGACAGGCAATGGCTTCCGGGGTGGCTTATCTCGTCCCAGCCCTGACATGGTGAATTTTTGTATGGGTGCTGGCCAAACACCCCTCGCAGATTTAATTAAGGATATGAAAGAGGGTGTCATTGTCGATCAAGTTTTAGGGGCGGGACAATCGAACCAATTAGCTGGCGAATTTTCGGTAAACCTCGACCTCGGTTACAAAGTCGAAAATGGTGAAATCGTTGGTCGTCTAAAAAATACGATGGTGGCAGGTAGTATTTTTGAAGCGTTTGATCACTTAATCGATCTTAGCGATCGCCGGGAATGGGTGGGTGGTAGCGCCCTAATGCCGTCGATGTTATTTGGCAAGTTAGGAGTTGCGTCGCGGGAGGTTTAGAATTTGGAAGTCTAGACTGATAATTTTTTTCCTTCACTGCGAGCTATGGTTGCCCTTACGCGAAATCCGATTCTACGCTTTGTCTTCACCTGCCTAGTCTGTGTCTTAGTTCTGGGCGGCTGTGTGGATTATGATGTCGAAATTGCCTTTGACCATCAGCACCATGGCGAAATTCATCAGCATTTACGCCTCGGTGAAGAGTTCACGAACTTTAATCAGCAGGAATCACGGAAATGGCTCCGCAGTGTGGAAAAACGGGCAAAAAGTTTGCACGGCTCGGTGAAGCGCATTTCTCAGCAAGAACTGGATGTGCGAATCCCATTTAATAATGGTGACGACATGGTGGAAAAGTTTAATCGCTTTTTCAATCCAGAAGGACAAAATCTCCAATCTGATGAACTTGATTTGGTGCAGCTGAAATCGACATTAGCGCTCGATCAACGCAACTGGCTTTTCTTTGAACGGAATCGCGCCACCCTCGATGTGGATTTGAGAGCTTTGGGGGTGCTGTCCCAGCAAGGTAGTTTAATTCTTAGTCCGGGTTCTCTGCTAGATCTTGATGTCAGTTTAAAAACGCCGCTCTGGTCAAATGTTGTGAGTCATGATGGTGTGGGGCAAGCGATGACGCGCAAGGAGGGCGATCGCCTGATCTGGACATTACAACCGGGGCAACTGAATCATCTTGATGTGGTTTTTTGGGTGCCTAGTTGGGTTGGGTTGGGCACTCTGGGTATTGTGGGATTACTGTTTGTCGGATTTTTCTTGAAATATAATCGCTTACCTGTCGGCTAGAACAAGCTTTTTGGGTATAAGGTGCAGGGCGATCGCCCTAAAGGGACGCAATCCGTTAAGATGCAACCTAATACCGCAGGCAATACATTTAGTATCAGTTTCTTTATGGTTATGACCCAAGCAGAACCCCTCATCGAACTACGGGGCATTTCAAAATCCTTTGGTTCTGCCGTCATTGTCGACAACATTGATCTGACAATTTACCAAGGGGAAGCCCTCGTCATTATTGGCCCCTCCGGTACTGGTAAATCCACCATTTTGCGCATTATTGCCGGGTTACTAGAACCCGATGCGGGGGAGGTCTATGTCAAAGGAGAACGGCGCATTGGCCTCATCGAAGATGGCAATGACCCCATCGGCATCAGTATGGTTTTCCAGCAGGCGGCTCTGTTTGATTCCCTCACCGTTGCAGAAAATGTTGGTTTTTTACTGTATCAGCATTCCAAGCTGTCCCGCCGTCACATTCGGGAACTGGTGGAAGAAAGGCTTGATATGGTCGGTCTTTCCGGTGTCGGCGATCGCTATCCAGCCCAACTGTCTGGTGGTATGCGTAAACGGGTGAGTTTTGCGCGGGCAATTATGGCAAACCCGGATAATCCCAAAGACAATCCCGATGTCATTTTGTACGACGAGCCAACGGCAGGTCTTGATCCCATCGCCTCAACGGTTATTGAAAATATGGTGCGCCAGCTGCAATATATGCAGGGGGTTTGCGGCACCTATGTGATGGTCAGTCACCAGGACAGCACCATTCGCCGCACAGCTGACCGCGTCATTTTTCTCTACGGCGGTAAAATCCAATGGGCTGGCTCCGTTGAGGAAATTGATAGCACGGACAATCCCTTGGTACGACAATTTTTTAGTGCGGCAGTCGAAGGCCCCATTAAAGTTATCGGTTAAATCGGGAAGATCCCCAATACAATAGCTCTTAAGTTTTTTATTTAACTCTCCCATTTACTAATGCGCTCTCGCACGATTAAAGAAGGTTCCCTCGGTTTATTTATTTTCGGTGGCTTGTCGCTCCTTGGTGCAGTGCTGATCTGGCTAACTGGTGCAACTTTTAGTCGAAAAACCTACCTGATTAATGTCAATTTTGCGGATGCCAATGGGTTAAGGGAGGGGGCAATTGTCCGTTACCGTGGTCTCGAAATTGGTCGCGTCGCATCGGTGGAGCCGAATAGTAATGGTGTCAATGTGCAGATTGAAGTCGCTTCTGCTGACTTGGTGATGCCGAAAGATTCGCTCATTGAAACCAACCAAGCGGGTTTGGTGGGAGAGCCAGATATCGAAATTGTGCCCGGTGCTGTGCTCAGTGAGGCGGCGATCGCCCAAAGTCCTTTAGCAAGCGATTGTGCAGAACTGGGTGAGATCATCTGCCATGAGGACAACATCGAAGGCGTTATCGGGGTGAGCTTTGAGGAGACGCTGCGGTTAACGCAACAATTTAGCCGCGCCTACAGTGACGAAGAATTTGTCGCCCTCATTGCGAGTTTTGCAGAAAGTTCGACCAGTGCCGCTGAACAATTAGCAGAATTAACGGCAGAGCTCACCCTCTTATCTCGAGATGTACGGGGAGAAGTGGGGAATTTCTCAGAAAATGCCCAGTCTATTACCAATGCAGCCATTGATAGCTCTAGCCAGCTCAAACAAACGATGGGTGGCATTAATGAGCTCACCACAAATCTTAATTCCCTTGTTGTCGAAAATCGTCAAACCCTTGTGGGTACGCTTGATAGTATTACCCGCACTAGTGACCAGATGCAAAATGCGATCGCCTCTCTGGATACAGCCCTAGGGACGTTAAATGATGGCTTGGCCATGACCGATACAAGGCAGCTCATGCAAGACCTTGCAACCCTCACCAATAACGCGGCGATCGCCTCTAGCAACCTCAAAGATATCTCTGTCACCCTCAATGACCCGGCGAATATCACGATCCTCCAAAAAACCCTAGATGCAGCACGGGTCACCTTCGAAAACACCCAGAAAATCACCTCAGATCTCGACGAACTAACGGGGGATCCAACCTTCCGAAAAAACTTAATTGATCTCGTCAACGGCCTCAGCCAACTTGTTTCCTCCACTGAGCAATTGCAAGACCAAATCCAAATTGCCAATCAATTAGAGCCTGTCCAAGAGAATTGGTCAAAACGAGATTTAGCGGTTAAATCAAGGGCGAGTGAAGTCTCCCAAACTCCACAGTATCAATAGGATTAGGTTTTTAGAGCCCACTTCTAATCGGCGATCGCCAACTATTTCAATTTATTCCTCAAAAATTTTGCAGCGATGAATCTTGGCAAAGAGAATCGACCTATGCTACGATTGCTAAGGTCAAAAACAAGCGGATGTGGTGGAATTGGTAGACACGCACGCTTGAGGGGCGTGTGGCTCACGCTGTGCGAGTTCGAGTCTCGCCATCCGCATACCACCCATAAATACCTCAAAGAAAGTCTTCTCTAAATTTAGAGGAGATTTTTTGTTTTTAGGAACCGATAAAAAGCTTTTGAAATGCTTGGTTTAACAAGTTTTCGTTGTAATAGGAATTTTCACAATACGAAATAAGGTGGAGAAGGAATTTACCGTTGCCACCTGTTATTACAATCGAACTTGCTGGGTATTTGATTAACCAATCATCGATAAAGCTTTTTAGTCCGGCTGTGACCGTATGCAAAATACCGCTGGCGATCGCCCCTTGTGTATCCTGTGCCCAGCGAGTCGGTAATTGCTCTGGTAAGTCAATTTTGGGTAATGCCGCAGTGCCTTGGGACAACATTTGAAACTGTAACTTTAGTCCCGGTAAAATCGCCCCCCCGACAAAACGGCGATCGCCGTCCACACCAGAAAAAGTTAAGGCTGTGCCGCCGTCGATCACGAGGCAAGGATAACCATAGGCTTCGCCTGCACCATACATTGCTAAAGCGCGATCAATACCGAGGGTAGAATAAAGATTTTTGAGAGGAATATCGGCAAGAGTTATTTCATGGGCATTTGGAAAAGACTGTTTGAGGCGATCGCTCTGGCTCGGCACAACAGAAGCAAAAACCAAGGCATTTTCGAGTTTGGGTAACGGTTCATTATGATCACAATGCCAAACCTGTTTGATTTTGCCGTTAATAATCGTTGCCCAGTGATAGCGCGAATTGCCAATCATCAAAGCGGTAAAAGTTGTCGCCATCGCCAGAGAAAAATTGCGCGTTTTTTCGAGTTTAGTAGGTCAAGGGGAAATTAGTGGGACGCACTTTAAGCATGACCATTTTGTCTTGCCGCTTTACTTCTACGAGTAACACCTGACCAATGACACTATTTTCCACAGCCTCTTGCACTTCAATGGCCGTATATACCTTACGATCGCCAACTTTTTGGATGATGTCTCCCTCGCGCAGATCGGCGATCGCCGCCGGAGAATCTTCCACAACGCCGACCACTAGAACGCCCTGCTCATCACTAATATCACCCATCGAATCAGAAAAATACTCCTTAACCCGCTCTTTGCCCTCGCCATTTAGGGTCAACATGCGAATGCCGAGGTAAGGGTGATCCGCTTTGCCTTTCAAGAAAAGTTGCTCTGCAATGCGCTGGGCTGTTTCGATGGGAATGGCAAAACCCAAACCTTGGGCATCGGTGCGAATCGCTGTATTTAACCCAATCACTTCGCCCCGCACATTGAGGAGGGGGCCACCGGAATTACCGGGATTAATCGCTGCATCAGTTTGGATAAAACGCACCCGTTTATCGGGAATCCCCACCTGGGCGCTGGGTCGATCTAGAGCACTAATAATGCCAATGGTGACTGTATTATCAAACCCTAATGGATTACCAATGGCGATCGCCCATTCACCGGGAATTAACGCTTCGGCGCTACCCAGCTTGGCCGTTGGTAAATTATTCGCTTCAATTTTGATAACAGCGATATCGGTTAATTCGTCTATGCCGATGACTTTGCCATCAAATACCTGCCCATCTTTAAGGGTGACTTTAACCATGGAGCTCCCTTCCACCACATGGGCATTGGTAATCAGTCGTCCATCGCTACTGAGAATAAACCCTGACCCTGTGCCTTGCTCAACATCTGGCTCAAAACTAGGGATATCTTGATCAAAGAAACGCTTAAATAGTGGCGACGACATATCTTGGCTGTACAGATCCTTTGTGGCATCGATACGCACCACCGCCGAACCGACTTCCTGAACCGCTTGGGCAATAAAATTTACCGAGCCACTGCGAGAATTTGCCGTAATCGGTTCACTGCCATAAAACTCTTCATAGGACTGCAACGCTTCGCTGAGCTGACCTTGCATCCAGTAGGCATGGCTTGCCACACCAATCGCTCCCCCAACAATAATTAGGCTCGCATATAAGCCCCACTGGCGGAAAGATTGATTAATCATAAAGCGTGAACGGTGCAGATGCAGACAATAATTTTTGATGGTTTCAATCAAGTTGAGTCAATTATGACAAACATTTTTCTTTCTTTGAGGACTATCCCGCAAAGCTTCATTGGGATCTCTCAACATATCAGAGGACACTATCAATGACTGGGTTTTGAACGTGTCTTTTGCATTGCCCAGTTGCGGGTGTCGATAACGCGGGGATGGATTAGGCGATCGCCTTTAATGAGGTGTTTTAGGGTGTAATCACAAACGTGCCACACGGCTTTGTAGAGATTTTTTTGACTTATTTCGCGCATTTTCTTGAGCTTTTTATCATCACCGCGACCGGGTTCGAGGGCATCAGCAACGAAAATAATGCAGTCAAGATCACTCATATTTGCTTGACCCAGTGTATGCAGGGCGATCGCCGCTAAAATTTCTGGATCAGTAATGCCAAATTCCCGCTGGGCAACGACAGCGCTAACATCAGCGTGAATGAGGTGGGGGACTCGCTGACAAATCTCGTCTACTTCAAGAGCGGCATCTTGGGCGATCGCCAGAAGTTTTGGGGGCGGAAAAAATTTAGCGAGATCATGCAATAGCCCAGCAATCTTGGCTTTTTGGGGATTTACGCCGTGGATAATTGCCAGCTCTACCGCCATCGCCTCAACACCGAGAATGTGGTTAAGACGGTGCTCTGACACATTATTTTCCAGCCAGGCGATCGCCCCTTGTCGATCAAAGCTTTGTTCGCAGCCCATGACCTATACACCTCAGATTTTGATCAAAATTCGTTGGCAAATCTTATGAAATGCCGACGGAAAAAAGTTTAAGAGAAGCAGTTTCATAGGAGATAATCCTAGTGGATCAAGACATTTATTAGACCGGAACCAGAGAGATTGAATACTGCGACTCCTACCACCCACCGTACCATTCGCCCCATTGCAACCTACGCGCTCCATGGCGTGGCGTTCCACGAGGGATACTTTTGGGCAATTGAGACGATCAATGGGTATTTGATGCGCATTAATCCGAAAACTGACGCTACAGAAATTCTGAATACCGAAACTTGGTCTGGCTTCGTCGGTGCAACGGGCTTGGCGATCGCCGACGACATCCTATGGTTTACGAGCGGTGAACATGTTTATAAATGTTCCATGAGCGATGGTCAGTGGAATCCCGAACTATTTTTACGCCTACGGGACAATGCTAGCGGCGTTGCCGTATCTGGCAGCAGTGTTTACATCAGTTGCCAAAAACGCGGCGAAATTTCTGTCTACAACGCAGTTAATGGTAAAGAAATTACGAATCTTTATGCCCCCGGTATCGGTATCGAAAATCTCTACATTCGCAACGAAGAACTATGGGTTTCCGACAACCTCGAACAAACCATCTATTGCCTTGACCGCGCCACCGGCGAAATACAACTTAGCCTACTCACGCCCTTTGCATCCCCCACAGGCGTAACCTTTTACACCGATCCAGACACCGGCGAAGAAGTCCTTTATGTTGCCTACGCTGAGCAAGAACCCTACATCCGCGACAATCCCAACGCCGACCCCAACTACGAACTGCAATATCGCGACGTTACTTTTTTACATCCCCTGTATTTTCGTTATTACGAAGATAAAAAATTCGCCCTGTCCAATGGCTTCCTAATCGAAATGAGCTACGTCGAGGAATTATCACCCCTCGATCCCGTTGAGTTAAAAGATTTAGAGTGGAAAATTGCTCTACCCGCCGAAACGGATCGCCAACAAATCGTTGAACTAGAACCGATTGGGATTCCCTTCACTGAGGAAAATCACGATGGTCAACGAATTGCCGTCTTTAAATTTGACCACCTCACCACCAAGCAACGCCATGTTTTTGGGTGGCGCGCCAAGTTGCAGGTGTGGGGCATTAAATATCAACTCAATCCCCTTGATTGTGAAAATCTGCCAGAGCTAACCCCAGAATTTGCCGCGAAATATCTTGTGGACAATGACAATTTGGCAATGGATACAGACATTATCAAACGGGCAGCTACCGAGGCGATCGGCAGCGAAGTGAACTTTTTACGGCAGATGTATTCCATTCGCAACTATGTCTACGACCATTTGTCCTACGGCATTAAACCCCACATCGATACCCCTGATATTGCCCTGCGGCGCGGTGTCGGGTCTTGCGGCGAATATCTTGGTGTGTTGCTGGCTCTCTCTCGCCTAAACGGCATTGCCAGCCGTACCGTTGGCCGCTATAAATGTCCTGCCCACGGCCATGAGCGCAACATTCCTTTGCAGCCTGACTATAACCACGTTTGGATGGAATTTTATTTGCCCGGCTATGGTTGGTTGCCGATGGAATCAAATCCCGACGATCTCCAAGAAGGTGGCCCCTACCCATCGCGCTTTTTTATGGGTTTGGCTTGGTATCACGCGGAAATGGCGAAAGGTGTGAAGTTTGAAAAGCTCTATCGCAATGGTGAAGTGATTCCCAAAGAAGAGACATCAATTGGTGAGCTGGCCCTAAACCATATTCGTTTCACTATTCTCGATGAACTAAAACCGTAATTTTTTGCTTGATTATTGGGTGAAGTAAGGGGCGATCGCCTCTCTGTTTTTTTGTGAATGGGGGCGATCGCCTTTTTTCTGAGTCCTTGCCTATTTGCTAAAATCGTGACATCTTTAGCAGAGCCGTGAAACGATGCAGTGGCAAGAGATTTGTGAGAATAAACAGCTTCAAGATTTGCCCTTCAAGATTGAATCAAATAAATGGGGACAGATTATTATGAGTCCCGTCAAAATCAAGCACTCTTTCTATCAAGGCAGAATTCAGCGGCTCCTCGAATCTCTAACTGATGGTGGTGAAGTAATGCCAGAATGTGCCATTGAAACAGAAGATGGCGTGAGAGTTGCAGATGTTGTGTGGTGTTCTGACGAAAGATTTACTCAGATTGAAGATGAAGTTTCTGCTTCTATTGCCCCAGAGATTTGCGTGGAAGTGAAGTCATCTGGCAACACATTAGGCGAAATGGAGTTCAAAAAGCAGTTATATTTTTCAGCAAAATGCCAAGAAGTTTGGATATGTGATGAAAACGGAAAAATAAGTTTCTATGATCAGACTGGCGCTCTAACAAAATCTCTGCTCATTCCTGATTTTCCGTTACAAATTGAGCGTTAAATTGGTACTGAAAACTGAGGGGCGATCGCCTGTTATTTCACTTTGATTCTGTTTGCGAGTAAGCAAGTCTGTAGGGTGTGTTAGCAAAGCGTAACGCACAGATTAAACAAAAAATAGGTGCGTTGCATTTCATTAACGCACCCTACCAAATTGTCATTTATGCCTCAAGAGCAGCTAAAAGCTTTTCACCCATTGCTTTACAACCTAGTAATTCCATTCCTTCCGACATAATGTCACCAGTGCGGAAACCCTGATCCAGAACTGTTTGGACAGCCGCTTCAATTTTGCTTGCGGCTTCAGGTTGATCGAGGGAATACCGTAACATCATCGCTGCACTAAGCACCATTGCCAAAGGATTCGCTTTATCTTCACCGGCAATATCCGGCGCTGAACCGTGAACAGGCTCGTAAACTCCCGGTGCGACCGCGCCCAAACTCGCCGAAGGCAACATACCAATACTGCCTGTTAACATTGCCGCAGCATCAGACAAAATATCGCCGAACAGATTACCCGTCACAATGGTGTCAAATTGTTTCGGTGCTCGAATCAATTGCATGGCAGCATTATCTACGTAGAGGTGGGATAGTTCCACATTGCTATATTTCTCTGCCATGAGATTGACGCGATCGCGCCACAACTGCGACACATCAAGGACATTGGCTTTATCGACAGAACAGAGGCGATTATTGCGCTTTTGGGCAATTTCAAAGGCAACCTTCGCAATGCGATCTACCTCAGACTCGTCATAAACCATTGTGTTAAAACCACGGCGATCGCCAGTTTCCGTTTCAGCGATGCCTTTAGGTTTTCCGAAGTAAATGCCACCAGTCAGTTCGCGCACCACCATAATGTCTACCCCTTCAACCACCTCGCGTTTGAGGGAAGATGCATCAATGAGTTGGGGCAAAATCGTCGCAGGACGGAGATTGGCAAAAAGTCCAAGACCAGCTCGCAAGCCTAATAAGCCAGTTTCTGGTCGCTTTTCGCGGGGGAGATTATCCCACTTGTAGCCACCGATCGCCGCAAATAATACAGCGTCACTTTTCTTACAAATATCAAGGGTTTCAGCGGGTAGCGGATCACCAGTTGCATCAATGGCTGCACCACCCATGAGCGCTTCGGTGAACTTAAACTCTAGATCAAATTTTTTGCCGATACTGTTGAGTACATCCACTGCCACTGTAATAATTTCGGGGCCAATGCCATCGCCGGGAAGGAGGGTAATACTATATTGCTGGGTCATAAAAAAGTGTTGATCTAGAGATTTTGCAATTGTTTATCATATCGGCTTTTGGAAGGGTTCAATGCAAGGATTCGCAAAACGAAAATTGACAGTGCTAGGATAAATGTATATTCCGGTCAAAAACTATTATGAATCGCTCTAATTCTTCTAGTCTTTTAACTTTATTTGTTACTTGTTTTGTCTGTTTTTTATCATTGTGGCTTCTGCGGGGTTTTGGTATTCCACCATTTACTTTAATTCCCGGCGGTATTATTAATATTATGCTTCTTTTAACGATACTTTCTGGTATCTTTTATGGTCTTGACTGGACAAAAAATTATTAGGAAATATTGATGACCAAATTGATTGTGATTGGTGGTGGGGCTGCTGGTTTTTTTGGGGCGATCGCCGCAGCTCGTAGTAACCCAAAATTGCAAGTTATTTTATTAGAAGCAGGCAAAGAATTCTTAGGAAAAGTACGCATCTCCGGGGGTGGTCGTTGTAATGTGACGCACCATTGTTTTGACCCAGTAGAACTCACAAAAGCTTACCCACGGGGTCATCGCGAACTGCGGGGAGCCTTTAGCAAATTTCAGCCTAAAGATATGATCGCTTGGTTAAATATAGAAGGGATCAAGCTAAAAACGGAAGCTGATGGGCGCATGTTTCCGACAACGGATAATTCGGCGACAATTGTAAACTGTCTTCAGCAAGCGGCAATTAATGCAGGTATTCAATTACGCACATCTTCACCGGTAAAAAGCATCGTTAAAAATGATGTCGATCAATTTGTCATCACCACAAAAAATGAAGAAGAATTACTCGGCGATCGCCTCCTGATTACGACGGGGAGTCACCCTAGTGGTCATCGATTTGCTAAAACTTTGGGGCATAAAATTATTGAACCAAAACCTTCTTTATTTACGTTTCAGATTAAAGATGAACGGCTCAAAGATTTAGCGGGTGTAAGTGTACCGGAGGCGATCGCCACTATTAAACGAGACAAGAAAAAGAAGCTCGAACAAAGTGGCGCTTTGCTTGTTACTCACTGGGGATTAAGTGGCCCCGCTGTGCTTAAACTATCGGCTTGGGGAGCAAGAATTTTAGCAGAGCATCAATATAAAATACCTCTAAAAGTAAACTTTTCACCCACGGAAAATCCCGAAACATTACGCCAGCAAATACAAAAATTTAAAGCTCAAAATCCCAAGAAAAAAATCCATACTTTTTCGCCCATTGATATCCCGAAAAGATTATGGCAAAGCTTCGTGAAATACGCGGCGATCGCCCCAGATCAAAACTGGGCAGATTTATCAAAAAAACAGCTAAATATCATCATTCAAGAAGTCACCCAAGGGCAATATCAAATTCAAGGCAAAGGCATTTTTAAAGATGAATTTGTCACTTGCGGCGGCGTAAAACTAAAAGAAGTTAACTTTAAAACGATGGAAAGTCGTATTTGCCCAAATCTTTATTTTGCCGGGGAAGTTTTAGATATTGATGGGGTTACGGGCGGTTTTAATTTTCAAAGCGCTTGGACAACAAGCTGGCTAGCAGGTCAGGCGATCGCCGCTGCCTCATAAACACAGAATAATTCATCCTTCCTCGGAGAAAGTGCCGAAGGCAGAAGGGGTTTCGATAGGTTACGTAACCTACTTACAACTCACTCCTAACCCCTCCGAAGCAGGGCATTTTCTAATCTTTAGTACGAAATAACTGTCTTTAGTTGTTGCCAATAAAAAAGAGCCAATAACTATTGACTCCAAAAAAAATTATTGAATTTCTAATGCTAAATTCAGACTATTATTTAGAAGCAACAAACCGTTTACGTAGAGATTCAGCCCGCTTTTTTGCCACCTTATTTTCTGGATCTGCTTTAAGTGCTTCCTCATAAGTTTCCAGCGCCTTTGCTGTCATCTGCTTTTTCTCGTAAACATTGGCGAGATTGTTCAGTGCAGTCGGATATTCAGGAATTGCTTTTAAGGCTTCTTTGTATTGTCGAATAGCGAGATCATATTGCTCTTGGGCAAAGTACGCATAGCCGAGAGCGTTATAAATTAATGCCGCATTTTCAGACTCTAATTCATCTTCGACTTTGAGGGCTTTTTTTAAGAGTTGAGCAGCTTGAACATGGAGTTTTTTATCGAGATAAAGACTACCAAGTTCGTAATATTCTTTTGCTGTACCTGGTTCATTTTGTAGCTTTTTCTGGAGTTTCCCAAAAGTCGTTTCTACGCGGCGTGTTTTGAGGACTTGGCGGAACAATAAAATACCGAGGACTCCCAATAATCCGACGAGAATTGATAGATAGAAAATCGGTAAAGAAGCGGCATCCATAGCAGAAAAAAATAGGTGTTTAAATAATTTTTTAGATAAAAAGACAGCCACAAATGCAGCCGTTTTGCTAGTTTATCAGTTCTTTAGGGAAGCCCCCAATGATTGATACGATCCTGTAACCATCCACTTGCTTGCCATTCAGCCATTAGGGTTTGAATTTCGTTGTATAGGCTTTGGTGTTGAGCACCTTTGGGGATGGCGATCGCCAGTGCATTCCCCTCCAGCCAAGCGGGCAACAGGCGATATTCAGGATATTCTTGCGTCCAGCCCGTTAGGACAGAATGATCACCGACAAAGAGATCAGCGTCGTTATTTTCGAGACTAGCCAAAGCTTCTTGGTAGGAATTAACGGCGACTAGAGTTGTTGCAGGAAAATAGGCACGCACAGCGGCGATCGCCTCTGAAGAATTTAGTACCGCAACCCGTTGAGTCGTAACTTGATGCGCTTCAGTCAAATTTGCTTGCTTGGTGACAAATCCTAAACCGTCAAGATAGTAATAGTCACTGAAATCAACAAGTCTTCGGCGAGATGCGTTTAAACCAAGCTGGGCAATAACGAGATCAATTTCCCCTTGCAAAAGTAAATCGAGACGTTCTTGGTTTTTAACGGGAATTAACTCAACCTGCGCATCACTTCCCATCAGTTCTTTTGCCAGGCGGCGAGCAATATCAATTTCTAAACCCTGTAAATTTCCTGCGCTATCGCGAAAGGCTAAAGGACGAACATTTTCTTTGACGGCAATTTGGATGGTGCCACGTTCCTGAATATCTTCGAGAGGCGTTGCCAACAATGGATTTGCAACAAAAATGGAGGCGATCGCCAAACCCAGACTACTGAAACGTTTATACAGGGAAATCAAGCTCATCTACCTCCAACAAAAAACCCTGAAATGATTTCAGGGTTCTCATACGATCAAATCTTTAATTGTGATTTTGCCACAGCTTAGGCGCTCTTGGCGACTTCAACAATCTTGGTGAAAGCTGCGGGATCAACAACTGCAAGCTCTGCAAGCATCTTACGGTTGATCTCAATATTGGACTGCTTCAGTTTGTGAGTCAGTTGGCTGTAGGAAATGCCGTTCATGCGTGCAGCAGCATTGACACGAACGATCCACAGGCGACGAAAATCACGCTTCTTCTTACGACGATCGCGGTACGCATTACGCAGGGCTTTCATGACCTGCTGATTCGCAGTGCGGAAGAGCTTAGAGTGAGAACCTCTAAAACCTTTCGCTAACTTAAGGATTTTTTTGCGGCGTTTACGGGCAACATTACCGCGCTTAACTCTTGGCATAAATTTTACCTAAATATAGAAAGTGAGAATAGAAAATAAAGATTTTAGAGATTTAGAAGACGCGCTAAATTCTTTAGGAGTAAGGCATCATGAGGCGTACAGCCTTCTCATCAGTCTCGTGCACAAGTGCCGCACCAGAAAGACGACGACGCTTTTGCTCAGAGCTCTTGTGGTTAAGCAGGTGGTTCTTAAATGCTTTACGACGAGTGATTTTTTTGCCGCTTCCCGTCACCTTGAATCGCTTCGCAGCAGCGCGACGTGTTTTTAGTTTAGGCATATAAATTTCTATAAATCGACACAGCTTACAATAATAGCTTCTGTATGCCCAATTCTTCAAGGGTATTGACCAAAAATCTTTGTCTTCGACCTTCTATTTTGCGCCTTTGCTTGCCGGGTTTTTCTTGGGGGACGACGAACTGATTTTTCTAGAAATATTTTGCAATGTTGGTGTTTGTATTACTGGGTACAGCCTAGGCAACTCGGCTGTTATTAGATTGTGGAACGGTTTTGTCCCGTTGATTTATTTGAATTTATAGACTCCATGCAATCTTCTGAGTTGTCTCGACCTCAATCGTCTAATCGCTCCTATGTGTTGGCGATCGCCACATTAACTTTCGCATTAATGGCCATTTCCTTTGCACCAATTTTCATTCGTCTTAGTGAAACGGAGCTGGGGGCAAATGCCACGGTCTTTAACCGGATGTTTATTTTTTTTATGGTTTTCGGGTTAGGGAAATTCGTCGCCCGTGGGACACAACAAGGGGATGAACTAGAGGAATCAAAGCCAGTGGCGATCGCCAAATCCCAATGGTGGTTACTGGGAAGCGTTGGCATTATTTCGATTATTTCTTTGGTGCTCTGGGCAATTTCGCTGCAATACACGACTGTCGCCAAATGTATGCTACTGAATAATCTCACGCCAATTTTTACAAGTTTGGGTAGCTGGTTATTATTTGGCAAAAGTTTTGATAAACGCTTTTTGATTGGGATGGCGATCGCCTTGACGGGAGCGTTGGGATTAGGATTTGAGGATTTGCAGGGCGGTGATGGCTTGTTGATTGGGGATTTGTTGGCGATCGCCTCAGCCATGTTTCTCGGAACTTATTTTTTGATGGTGGAGCAGCTCCGCACAAATTTTGATGCGACGACTATTTTGCTGTGGCGATGTGGTGTTGGGAGTGCCATGCTTGTGCCCATTGTCTTTTTTACTGAGGGGCAATTTTTTCCAACAACCCAGGTGGCAATTTTCGCCGCCCTCGGTTTGGGTATTGTTTGTGAGGGCTTTGGACAACGGCTCATTGCGGCTTGTCTGGATAAGCTGTCCTGTAGCTTTGTGTCGCTATTTTTATTGCTTGAACCCATTGTTAGTGCGCTCTTGGCTTGGGTTATTTTCACTGAAGCGCTCGGACTAACGACATGGCTCGGTTTTGCGGTGGTACTGACGGGGATTTATTTAGCGCAAACGAGCAGTGCTGCGGTGCAGGAGGGCTAAAGCAAAGGGATGGCGATCGCCGCTGTTAGTGAGTCACAAATAACTTCAACTCCTTTTTATATTTGCTAGAGTCGAGCTGATCTTCATCTCGATTTTTTTTATATGACATTGCGGCGATCGCTCCTTGCTTGTTTGGCATTTTGCCTAGGGCTACTCATTACGATCAGTGCTCAAAGCCCAGTCCTTGCTGGCCTTGGCGTTTTTAATGTTATGTTCCCCGAAACAGACTTAGCAAGTATTTTGCCCAATGACGGCAATGAATTAATTGTTGAGCGTTGTGTATATCTCGACGGTCGCTGTGTGTTTAAGGTAGCGGCTCCACGCTCTGAAATGGAGACCCGCCTCACCTATATTCAGGCACAACTAAATCGCGCGAAGCGACTTTACCGCGTTGAAGCAGATCCCAATGTCAAGGTTTGGCGTAAGGTAGACGACAGCCTGAGTAACATCATGATCACCATTGATGATGAGTCTTTGCGGTTGATGACAGTGACCCGCTGGGATGCGGAGTTACAGAGTGAAACGATTCCGGGTCGTACGACCTATATCATTGAACAAATTGAAGCGAGTCTTGCGGGCATTCAGGATGAGCGATCGCCGGAATTTTTAAGGCGACAGGGCATTGTGGCGGGCATCATTCTCGCCGTGGCGATCGCCCTAAACTTATACGGCAGAAATTGGTATAAAAAACTCAAACAGCGCCAAGAACGAGAAGAAACCTGCACCCAAGACACAACCCTCATTTCAACCCAGCTGACACTCAGGCAATTTTATAACCTTCAAGAGGTGCAATATCGCCTCTGCCAACTATTGCGATGGGGAAGCATCATGATTGCTGTATTTATCGTTGTTGGTTTATTTCCCCAAACTCGTATTGCCCAAGTCTGGCTACTGGGCATCTTTCGATATCCGATTATTCTTGCCGTCATCAGTATCACAGCATACATTGCTATCCGCCTGAGTTACGCCCTCGTTGCTCAGGGAAATCAACTCTTCACAGCTGGTGCTCTCGATGCTTTTGCGTTTATTACCCAAGAATCCAACCAACGTCTCCAACTGCGCGTCAATACCTTCTCCCAAGTAGCACGCAGCATTATCACCATCATCATTTTGGCGATCGCCCTACTCACATTTTTTTGGGTGCTGAATATCAACATTGCCCCAATTCTTGCCGGTGCCGGCATCATCGGTTTAGCCATTTCATTTGCAGCCCAAAACTTACTAAAAGACATCATCAACGGCTTCTGTATTATTTTTGAAGACCAATATGCCGTCGGTGATGTCATCAGCGTTGGCGATGTAGCAGGTTTCGTTGAAAACGTAAATTTGCGTATTACCCAGCTTCGAGACGAAGAAGGCCGATTAATTACGATTCCCAATAGTGAAGTCAAGATTGTCGCCAACCTCACCAATGAATGGTCGCGGGCTAGCCTACATATTCCTGTAGCCTATCAAACAGACATCGACCAAGCCCTAGAAGTTATTAACAACACAGCTTGGACAATGCGAAAAGATGAATTTTGGGGAGCCTTAATTTTAGAAGATCCACTACTTTTAGGCGTTGATAACTTTAATGAGCGAGGTATGCTCGTCAAACTATGGCTCAAAACGCTGCCCTTAAAGCAATGGGAAGTCGCAAGGGAATACCGTCGTCGTTTGACATATGCCTTTGAAGCCGCCAATATCCGGATGCCCACAACACAAAATGAGATTTGGCTACACCCCATGTCCCATCAAAACAGTAGCAATAATGGCGATCGCCCTGAGCAGCTTGATTTGTTTTCAGAAAAGACCAAGTAAATCTCCATAGCTTAGCGACCAATATGACGAAAAAACCATCACAAGACACTCGTCTTTCTTGCAAATCTTTTATTCCAACCACCATGAATACCTAGAAAAAAAAGACTACGCGTTTTTTCATAATCTGTTAAAGCAGCAATCTAATCCACCCTTACCCGGAAACGAACCAATCCAGCCGTACCTGGAGCAATATTGGGATTTTGACCAGAGTCACTACCAGTCACATCAACCACAACAGTATTTTCAGCATTAGAATAGTCAATAGGTGAAGTGTCAGTTGGATCACATTCTGGGTCTAAATTAGTTGCTGGCTCAATAAAGCGACCTCGGTCTGAATCCAGAGAGAGCGCCGATAAATACTTCGTTGTAGCACCATCATCAAGACGAATACCCAAGTCCGTCCCACTTCCGACACCAGCATCAGCATCAGCACTAAAAGCATTATATGCATCCGGAATAAAGGTCAACTCCGATTGCAAAATATCGCAAATCGTCAAGTTTTCAGCGGCTCCATCACCAGTATTCAGAAAATAAATCGTGTAATCGACAATATCACTAGGCATCACAGGCGCAGAGACAGCTCCCTCAAGGAAATTACTAGGCCATTCAGCATCATTATCCTCAAGTTCAGGGGTGGTGTTTGGATCAACAGTCACTGTAGGCGTTCCATTAATTGCGGTAATTCGCTTCACCAGAATGACCTCTGGATTTGTCCCTGTAGCTGTCGTCACCGTTAAGGTTACAGAATCTTGATCGTCTTCACTAGGCCGATTATTATTGGGCGTTGAGTCAAGGTCAAATTCCCGCAGGTCTATAACTTCAGCTGAGTTGATTATTGTGCCCACACCAGTAGCTCTGGCAGTAAATCGCAGTTCTTGGCTCTGACCTAACAAAACTTCATCAACACTCCACGTGATGGTGCCATTATTCTCACTTGCTGTTGAGCCAGAGGGGATATTGGTAAAGGCAACAAAGGTCAGACCGGTTGGTAGAACATCTTCAACTTCAACATCATTGGCATCATGGTAAACAAAATCAGTTTGATCATTGGCAAGCGTCAGTGTAAACTCGACAACTTCATTTTGGTTCGGAGTAAGGTTATCGGCAGCTTTTAATAAGGACAAGTCTACAGGCGGCTCAAGATAACATCCTGAACTCTCGTAGTCCCGACCAATTCCCGGTGTTAGACCCTCCTCTGCTGAAATAGTGGAACCAGAAATGCTTAGATCAAATAGTTTGCCATCGCGGCCAGTAGAGGCATAGAGTTGTCCCGGAATATCAAAGGCAAGGTCTTCAACATCCGGGAGCGGAATATTACCCACAATTGTTGTATTACCTGTAGTTGGATCAATCTCAACTAAAATTTGAGGATCGCCGGCACCTTGGTTAGCAACACCATAAAGAGTATTTGGTTGGGCTCCACCGAGAACGACACTGGGGGCAAAGGCAATACCATCAATGTCATTTCGACCACCTTGAACTTCAATTTCAATGTAATCAATCGGGTTGCCGTTAATGTCAGTCCCAAAAGCACCGGGGATATGAGCGCCTGTGACGGGATCAAGTTGAATAAGAACGTCAGGAGGCGCAGATGAGTCACCGATACGGATACTGGCATATAAAGTGCCGCTAGCGGGATCAAAAGTGAGGCCATCTGGGTCTCTAAATGTAATAGTGTCTCTAGCGCCATCACCTGAACCCATGACTTGTGGCCTCGCTGTGAACACCCCTGTAGTCAGGTCAATAATACCCAAGCGGCCATTATTTGTTCCATCTTGATCAGCCGCAAAAAGCAGATTAGTGCCGGGTTGAGCAGCGGCGGCTTCGATACTGTTTGTGCCTGTGCCAGTTCCAACCTGAACAAAATTCCGAGGAGGTGTTGCTTCGGAGTCAACTTTTAGAAGTAAATCGTCCCCTCCATTGCCACCACCAGTATCAGCAACGATATAGCATACTTGTGATTCAATTGCTTCTGCTGTTCTAGGCACGCCTATGATGGCAACCAGTAAGGTTAAACTGCCGACCATACATTGGCAGCACCTACGGAAATAAGATGTGAGTAAAGTATGATTATTCGTTGGCATAAATCTAACTAGACGAGGCTCATTGTGTAATGGAATGTATAGATGACTGCAAGGCTTGAGATTTTTCAGGAATAGCCCAATTTATCTCTTGTCTTTTGTAGATTGTCATTCTGGTTCAGTATCTAGAATTGCAAATTCATGGCACACTTTTTTTGCGGTAGTTACAGGGGAAGTTGCTTTCGGGAAATCTCGAGACGTATCCTCGAATGAACGAATAACAATATTTTCAGCGGGTTCTGATGTGCCATATGTCGGGTCTGTGGCAATAGCGGATAGGCGATCGCCCAGTTCCCATTCGGTGAGGGCAAGGGAAAAATGTCCTTCTTCATCGGTAGTCGTTTGGGTAAGAAATTCATTGAGGGGGCCAAATTCTGAGGTGGGCTCAAGGACACGGTAAAAGTCAATCGTGACCTTGGGATCGGCAATACCGGAAATCACGACTTCTTGGCCAAAGGGAAAAAATTCTGGATTCGCAAAGTGAGGGGCATTAACCGCGCCATTGCCTGTATCAATGCGCCTGTTTTTTGAGTCGCGCCAAGGGTTTGCGCCATCACCGTCTTGGTAGGTATGGATATCGATGGTTCTGCGGGTCGCGAGATCAATGCTTAAGCCTTGCAAATTGGCAAATATATTGTCGGTAATGAGATTGCCTTGGCTACGGGGATAGGCGGCGACCACAACGCCAGAACCGCCTTGGTTCATAATTGTATTGCCTGTGACTTCGTGTTCTGAACCCATTAGATAAATTGCGGCGATGCCGTCATCGGGATGGGTGAGCACAAATTCTCGTTCGTTGCGCGAGCCGTTGCCATCAAATAAATTGTTTTTAACGGCGATCGCCCCTTCTGGTTTAAAGAGAAAAATACCTGCACCACTGTTACCGCAAAAGCGGTTGTTTACCAGAGAAGTTCCAGCAATATCGCCTTCGAGACGTACAGCATCTCGTAAACCGTTACCGCCATTTGCTAAGAATAAATTATCGGCAATGACGACTGATTCGGCGACTTTTCCCGTCAGAATGCCACTGCCATTGAGGTTAAGAAATTCGTTATTCGTGACCGTCGCGGCGATCGCATCGTAAAGCACCAAGCCAAAACTAAGGGTAGGTTGAGTTTCTAGCAATTGCTCTGGAGTCATTCCAAAAATATTGTTTTCAATCCGCACGTTCTGGGGGGCTTCAACCTGGACAATATCCGGTAAACGCCAGAGGTCATAAAGCATCTGACCAGTACTAATAACGACGGCTCCAACGAAGGGATAAGCTTTATAAGCGCTGCTGTGGAAACCATAAAACTGAAAATCTTTGATGGTAATGTCATCGGCAATAACGGAGAAGCCAATCGGCAAACCATATTTCAGCTTTTCACCTTCTGGCATGTAACGATCAATGCTGTCGCCATCAAAGTTATTTAAGATGTTTTCGTCGTCAAGGGCATCGTCGTCAAGCTCATTGGCACTGGCAATCACCGCAAGGTCTGGGGTTAAAACAACCTTCGCATCGCCGTTAAGGCTCCCATCAAGAACTAAGCCCGTCTGACGTAATGGCGGAAGTTCATTCTGGAGATAAATGGTTTGAGTCCCAACTAGATCAAAAGTAATCGAAGAATAGTCGGCTTGGGGTTGAATTTGTTGCTTTTCTAAATCAGATAGTTCGGCGAATGAAATCTCGTTATTTGTGAGGGCGATCGCCTCCCGTAATGTCAAACTGCTATCGGGTGTAATTTCACCATCAGCAACACTATTCACCACAATGGCGTAGGTTGCTTCACTGGCAGGCCGCATCGGCACTTCGTCGGGATTGGAATACACAGCATCTGGATACTCAGTCGTAGAAGCAAGGGTATTCGTACTAGACATCCCCCACATTAACAATGGCAAAGCTGCGGTGAATGACATTAAATGTTGTGGCACTGTGGATAACTTTATCGGCTTCATAGTTGACCTCCCAAATCATTGCTCTGGTTCATTAGGCGATCAAAGTCAATGACCTCACCGCGCAATTCCTGCTGCTGGGCAGTGGCCTCCAGAATAGTGTCGAGGGTTTCCACATCACGACCTAAGAGGAAACTTAAGGCACTTTCTAGTTGACGCGCTTCGAGATAACTCAATTGAGCAACCGTGTCTTCAGTCACGTCAGTAGGAGCAAGAGCAAGGGTATCGCGATCATCAGTGAAGAAGCTAAAGTCTCGCACGGTCATCGCTTCAGATTCAGGCAGTTGCGACAAAATCAAACCATTCGCAAAGCCATCTGTGAGATCCAGATTGACGCTTGTCAGGGTGAGCATATCCATATTCATCCACTGGTCAGTATTGAAGAAGGTTAAGTCTGTTTCATCATTGGGAATACGGCGATCGCCTAAAATTAGTTCTTCTTCCGGTCTCACCTCAGTCGTAAAGAAGTCTTCAGTAATATTTTCAGCTTCATCAACCCGGCGATCGCCTAAAAGCATGTCCCTAGCTTCACGATCCAACGTTGCTTCTCGAACCAAAATGTCACCCAACCCTTCAGACGGCACAGCCAAAGGCGCAAAACTAAAAAGTGGATCATCATCAAAATTACGAGGAACGACAGCCGTTGTTTCAAGCCCTTCCGGTTCTTCGACATTCGTAGAAGCCTGCTCTACAACCTCAGAAACCACAGGATTAACCGCGACAATATTCTCTTCCAGTTCAGCCTGACGTGCCGCCAAAGAAGGCAAACCTTCACCTAACAACGTCCCAACAAACTCACTACTGAGCTGACTCGACAACAACTCAAACGTCTCAGCTGAACCGATGAGCGCAAAACCAACAAGTCTGTCTTCCCGCTGTTCTTGAACAGTATTACGCGCCATCTGACCGAGAGAACGAATAACAATACGATTTCCTTGAATACCTTTGCTGAGGAGATACTTACGAGCAGTTTGGAGACGCTGCGCCTCAATATTGTCAGGCGTTAACTCCGCAAGGGGCGGCAACTCACCTTGAATATCAATATTTAAATCAGGATACTGGTGCATCACCGTAATCAAACTATCCAAAACCACCTGTCCCTTACGAGACATTGAAGTTGCATTAGGCGAAAATTCAATAGTTTGGGAAACATTGAGCCGTAAAGGTTGTGACGGCAAAGCTGCTTGCAATGTAATGTCTTCTTCAGCTTCAGTATTTTCCACCATCAACTGACGACGTACCTGAGGTGTAGGCAAAGGCTCTTGTAAACCAAACCCACCAAAGAGCCGATCTAACTTCAATGTTGCCGCCGCATACAAACCACTATCAGCCCGTGTACCGTCAAAATCGCGGTCTTGATTAATTTCACCAGAGCTATACCCCACAGCCAACCTTAAATTTGGAGTGGGATGAAAACCCACTTCTCCGAGCCAACCCATTTCATCATAACCAGCAGAAAACTGACGAATCCAACGTCCCCCAAAGGTTAAATCCACCCAACGATTCATTTGATACCTTGCCCGTACCTGAGCCAAGCCAAGGGAGCTACTAGCACTAAAGTTATCTGCTAAATCAATACTGGAGTGACGGTAGGCAAGTTTTGAATAAAATTCCCACTGCCAATTGGGCGCATAGATCATCTCGCCAGCAAAGATATGTTCACGCAAACTGTTGCCGGTTCCCAGTAATAGCGTTTCGGGAATGGTGTCAGGATTATGACGATATTCGTATTTCACTAAGGCATTAAACTTATCGCTGTAGGGATTACGGTAAGCCAGACCTAAGCGAATATCTGTGCTGGCCGGTAAATCTCTGGTTGCCTTGCCCGCAGCAAAACGTCGGTCAATATTAAATAAAGTTGTTAAAGAGGGCGAAACTTTACCCAACAATGATGCAGAGACATTAGAGGTTTGACCACCATTGGTATTGCGCCATTCGTATAAAGCTTCCGCCTTGAAATTCGGGTTATCGGTGTAACTTGCCCGCAGACTCAAGCTATCGCCATCCCGCACCCGTGTGGAGCGACTACCGCCTTGGGACACGGAACCATCGCCGCCAAAGAATAAGTTACCGACAACTTTTTCGTAGGCTGCATCGACGTGAAAACCGGGGAAGACTGTCCAGCGCTGTCTAATGCCAAAGCCAAGGCTGTCTTCGATACCAGTGCTGAAGTTTTCAAAGCGATAGCGCCCAGTAAAGACTGCGTTTTTCCAGAGTTGATATTGACCTCCAAGATCAATACTCGTCGTTGATTGTCCGGCGAGGCTACCTCTGGTGTACCAGTTTTGCTTAAGGCCGAGATTTACACCGGAAAGAATTTTCCAGTCAAAGCCGACTTGGGTTCTGTCGTTATAAACGGCATCTGTGTCACCTGAGAGGGTTGTTTCGTTACTGATACTAAAGCGTAAGTTGTCTCTTAGGGGTGTGGTAAAGCGGCTACGTAGCTGTGTGGAATTGCCGCTATTGTCTGGGTTGATGCGGTCTTCGCGATCGCGGTAAATCAGGTCTAGGGTGAGGTTAGATTTGCCAATTTTTTGGAGCAAGCCACCGGAAATCGTAGTTAAGCTGTTGTCCACAAAACCGTCGGCGATCGCCTCATCGTCAGCAGCTAATAAATCTCCAAGGGTGACAATCGGACGAATATTAACGCCGTCATTATTTTCATGATCATACTTGAAGCGTAGCTGAGTACTGTTAGAAATTTTGGCATCTAGCTCTGCACCATAGCGCGTCTGCCCGGGAACAAAGCTAATGGTAGATTCATTGGCAAATTCCGTATCGGCGTGACGGTAATAAGCACGTCCAGAAATATTGTCGCTAAATTGCCCAATAAAATCTAAGCGATAAGCCGAGCCGGAAACATTACCCAGCTCTGTCGAATCGTTGGTGCTCCGGGCATACTCACCTGTGAACAAATAATTTTTGCCAAAGGAAATTTGAGAGTCAACACCAAAGACTTCAAGATCTCGCTCGCCTTTATCTTCGTGGAAATAGGTTGTGCCGAGCCAACTCTCAGCGCCTGTCTCGCGGCTAAAGTTATATCTTAAGCGACCTGCATAGAGCTTATTGTCACTATCGGTTTCGTGCTGGTAACTGGCCACAATGCGGCGGACAAGCAGCGCCCCTTCGTCACTAAATTCTGTCCGTAACATCGGATCCGTGAAAACGACGCTACCGCGGTCATAGTCAATGTCGTAGTCAATGCCGCGCTGGAGGCGATCGCGCTGGAGTACAGTGCCGGGGCGCTCTAATTCTTCTAGTTCTACATAAATTTCTTCACTACCCGGTACAACAAAACGTTGGGTCAGGAAGTAAAAACCAGTGGTGCCATCGGGCAAGAGGGTATCTCTCTGGAAAGATTCGCCTCCCTGACTGAAAAGGCCGGAAATCTGTAGATCACCAAGGTTGTAATTAAGCTTTGCACCATGCAGCTGCCGACTGAGGGCACTAAACTCTTGGGAGGCATTGGCAAACTCTCGCCTAGTACTGTAGTCTCCCCACATGATGTAGTCGGGGTCGGCATTCAAAATGCCGGGAGAACGCTCAAATCTGATAAATAGTTGATCTTGGGAAGGGGTGAGATTCGAAACGGTAGACTCATCACCATAAGTGGGATAAGGTTCTTCTGATTTTTGATCAGCGCGGTACAAGCGGTTTGTGCAGGTTTCACAGGCTTCATTGAGGGGGCGATCGCCATTAAAGGCAGCAGTTAGCAGCCAATCACCAACTGCCCCAATAGCAAAGGCCGCACCATCAACATCAATGACCGTTTTGCCATCAGAGTCCGGATCGAGAAACTCACTAAAGCTACCGTAATAATTAGTATTCTCAGCACCGATACGCACATCAATGACACCCGTCAACAAACTCGGACGTAATGCCGTCTCAAACTGCACCTGAGTAAAAGCTTCTAAACCCAGCAAATCAGCCCGAATCTGAACAGTGCCACTTTCTAAAGAAGATTGGAGCGTTGCCTCAAATTGACCATCCTTCGCATCTACCTGAAAGCCTTCAGCATCAGGCTCGGCATCCACCCCCACAAATTCTCCAGAGGACGAGACTAAAGTAATTAGTCCACCACGATTGGAAATATTCCCATTATCGTCTAATAAAAAACCCTGAACTGTAACCGTAGAACGACCGTCTGCAGGTACTCGCTGTTCGACTGTAGTGAGCCTTAAATCAGCGATCATCCCGGGTGCTTGGAGTGTAATTTCATCGGTGGTTGTCTCGCCATCTTTTGTGGCGATCGCCGTCAGGATATTATCACCATCCTTAAAAATCACACCAAACCAAGTCTGACGAACAATACCCTGAGCAGAATCAGTCTGTAACTGACCCACCTGATTCGCATCAATAGGACGACCATTAACCTGTAACGTCACCTGGCTACCAATGGGAGCCTCAATCACAACCGCAGATGAATTACTCTTCAGTACTGCGCCCATCGTAGGACTCAGAATTTTTACAGCACTCACACCATCAGTATCAGCAACAGAACCATCTTCAACCCGACTCTCCACCTGGGCAAATAGCAGCGGCGATGGTAAAAACTCTGAATTTGACGCAACAGGAATAGCAACAGCAGGCGTAACCAGACCCGGAACAATGAGCGCAGTTAATAAAGTAGAAGTAGATAATGACTGCATTAGCGTGCCCCCTCAACTACTGGAGTGACCGCAAAATTTAATCGAGCCAGACCACCCGGCTCCACACGAACCGCCTGACTTTGACTTTCTTTCCTCAAAATGTAGGGATTCGGGGCTAAGGTATAACCCGGAACACTCGTTAGATCCAATGCACCAGTGTGCCAACCGGGATAAACATTCGCAACAGAAAAAAGACCATCTTTATCCGTCACGATCCGGTTGCCGTTTTCCATAAAAACCACAGCATTAGGAACACCCGGCTCACCAAACTGCTGCTCCCCATCAAAATTTTTATCGACAAATACCCGCCCAATAATTGTGCCGAGATCAGACAACAAATCTTCTCGAATATCTACCTCGAAAATCGCCGGCCCATCATTCGCCACAAAACTATTGTCCGTGCGATCGCCAGACGCTAAAGCAACATTTCGACCATCACCCCGCAAAGCATCAGGATTCACTTCCGTGACATAGGCAATCCTAGCCACAGGATTATTACTGGGATCAGCATTACCCGGTAAACCCTCTTGAAACTCAAAACTAACACTACGGCCATTAACAACCGTTGTAATCGGCGTAGAATTATCACCAATCTGAGCCTGTACCGAATCCTCTAACAGCGAAAAACCACGAGGTAAACGATCATTGACAGTAACATTCTCCAGAGTTGAAGTACTCAGATTTTCAATCGTAATCTGATAAACCACAAAACTACCAGGTTGCGTTGTCACCCTATCCGCCGTCTTGCGAATGCGAATGGCCTGACTTTGGCACAGTGGTGTGACCGCAGTAGTCAAGAAAATCGCATTTTGCTGCCCCTGAGGCACAACAATTTCCTTCGCAATAGGGACAGAATCTTCCACACTAAGAGGCAATCCATCCAAGGAAATAGCTCGATAAGTCAATTGCTCTGACCCCACCCCACCAGTCAGTTGAAAATCAGCAATACGAATTCGGCGCTCATCCACTAGCAAATCTGGCGGCGGCTGAATAACGAGAATATACGCATCATCGGGTTGAATTTGTTCCGGAGACAAGAGGAAATTAAAGCGTCCTCGCAGATTTTCATCCAGGCTATCCGTTATGCCAACATCAAAAGGATTATCATTGCTTGGGTTCACATTAACAATGGTGCTATTCGCAAGATCCGCCGGTGACACACTTGGCAGATTTACCAAAGAGCCCAGTTCAGCTCCCGTCGATCCAGCGGCATTAAATAAAGCAACAGAAAAACCAGCATAGCTATCAAAAGGCACGCCCTCACAATCAACAATGAGACCTGTTGGGTCAATGAGAGCCCTTGCATCGGAATCAATATCAACTTGATTACTCAGAATATTGATGACAGTAGGATTATTAATCCCTTGATAAGAGGCCTGCGCTGTATTCGATAATGAAATACTATTGCCTTCTTCGATTTGGGCAAAGGCTGCATTGGGAAGAAAACCCAAAATCAAACTAGCCATAACAACCACGCGGGGCGATCGCCTTAACCAGTGCAAACTTTGCGGGAGAAATGTTCTCATTGCTTAGATATATTTTGGGTGTGGAGAAAGAATAGGAGAAAAATGTAGATGCAGCGGCTAACTTATTTCAAAAAATAAGGTCTTGTTTTTTTACTGAACACGAACTTGATACTGGCCATTCACACTTCCCTTTGCTGGGACTGCCGATCGAAATGTCCAGCGGACATGGGTATAGCGCTCAGCAGGAGCCGGACGTGTTTCGAAAGTGCCATCAGGTAGTCTGACCTGAATTGTCGGATTAGCCGTATATGTTTTGCCGCCATCAATGCTGTAGGTAATGGTTGCACCACCCACAGAAACAGCAGAGTCCATGACATAAACCATATTTGCTGGTAAATCATCAGTGAGGACTAAACCAGAAATCGGCTGTTCCGTACGATTGTTGCCACTGACCGTATACCGAATAATGTCACCAGGGCGGACAGTCGGAGCCCCTCGGAAAAATCCACCTTCTAGATTTCGCCAAGCAACCTCTTGTTGCCCACGCCAGTTTGTTCGAGTCACTTTCAGCTCGCCAACAAGCGCCAACTCAAGACTTTGCTCCTGCGTTTGGGCGATCGCCGGCTGGGATGATAATTGTGGGATATTGACTGGCGCAAAACTAGCAGCGATAGCCAAGCCAACACCCAAAGCAATTAGGGAAGAGCGTTTAGTCATAGATAAATCCTCTCTCATCAGAAGTTTTGCTAGAAAACAAAACCAAACTTTAATGTCTGTATTCACAAAGTAAGTCGGAAGGGGAAGCCAAAATTACTTTCAACTTTCCCCAGAGGAAAATCTAGTGCTGATTTAATAGCTCCAACTACTTATTCAAAACTAAAAAGCAACACTAAATTATTCTTGATCGGTTACTGAAGTTCACGTTGGAAGGTAAATGAACCGCTATCCTGAGGGTTTACATCACCCACAAGGTTGATATAACCTTGCACCGTTAAATCATCAGCTGGATCGGTTGTAGAGCCGGATGGTGCAGTGGGGTCAAAACCAGTGAAATTAGTATCAGTGGCACTGCTGTAGTAGTAGATGTCTCCATCAGTACGAGTCGCACCATTCTGATGAAGGGTATCCACTGTTCCATTAGCATCATTATCAAGCGCCCAATTGTTTGGGGCCGTTGTCCCATCCTCAGAGATAAAGAAGTTTGTCGCTGGCAAGAGGCCATTGCTAGTACCCACGCCATTGCCTTCAGAAATATTGGTATAAGTAATTCTATACTCAATGACTTGACCAATCTCAAGAGCCGGGAAACCATCTTCTGCATATGTGCCAGTAGCAGCAGGAAAAACTTGGGCACCTGTAGAATCTAGAATTCGTGCTTCTTTCAAAAGTTCGACGTAGCCTGCAGGGTATGCACGATCAATTGTTAAGTTAGAAGTAACTTCGTTATCAAATCCAGGATTTGTAGGATCATCCTCAGGAAATACGATTAAAGTAATCGGATAACTAGGTAACTCATTGACTGGAATGTCGTCTGCACTAGACAGTTCAGGGAATTGAACCCCCACTGTAACCTGCTGCGTTTCCTGTGCTGTTAGCTGGTCATCAAAAATAACTGGAATTCCGGGATTGTCAGGATTACCACCCGTGAAGTCAGGAGTGGTACCAGGTGCACTCCATGTCCCATCGGCTTGATACTCATAAAAAGCAGTATTTACACCATTAGTAATCCGAACAATAGTACCTGTGGGGATATCACCAGCTGCTGCTCCTGATTGAGCAATGTCTGCAGGTTCAACGGTCGCATCAGCGATAAAGCCCGATGTTGCTGGGTTTTGAATTGTATTCGTGTATACGATTTCAGGAGGGGTAAATGCATCAAAGTTTCCATCATTGTCTGCATCAACAGGGGTAAATGGGGCAGATTGGTTCGTAAAATCTGTGTCTTGAGTTCCATCAGGACCAACTGCACCTGCTGCTCCATCGGGACCTATCAAGATAGTGTCGTTAGCAGCAATAATTGTCAGAGGCAAACGATTCGGTTCACCACCACCGACTGCAGGATCTGTATCTGTACCAGTGTTTGTACCGTCATCAGTATCATCATCTGGTGGAGTACCGGGATCCCCAGTGTCATTATTTGGGTCATAGGGCGTTGGTGTACCATCATCACTAAAGTTGTTAGTGTTATCGTCACCAGACTCATCATAAACAATGTCATTAGGGTCGGCAGGATCGTCACCCTGGGTAATACCCAGCAATTGAGCCAAGTTGTAGATATTAAGGCCCGGTGCTGTACTAGTACTAGTGACTTGAACCGTAAAACTTAAGCTACCCGCTTCATTGGCAGTATCATATCCTGCGGCAAGAGAACCATCAAAGATAAAACCGATACGTGCGACATCAGCAAGAGTTGCTGGTTGCCCTATATTTGTACCAAAGCTTGTCCACCATCGCGCCTCTGTCGGTGCTTCATTCCCTGCTGTGGTTGGACTGTCAGTTGTATAAACAACACTCCATCCAGAAGGTAGGGTAGTGGAAGTTGAACTAAGTTGAGTGTCCGTCGGAATAGCATCTGAAACTAAAATGCGCTGGGCAGTAGCGCCGTCAAGGGTGATGTTGGTTCCAGCTAACGAACCGGGTTGGAAAAGGTTACTAGGATCAGTATCAGCTACGTCAACATCTAATTCGTAAGTGATGAGATCGTCACTGTAAGTCGTTAGATCTCCCTCAACGTAGTTTGTGTCGTTCTTTTCGACTCTGGCTAATGCGAGAGGATTGACGCTTGATGCGAAGGGAATACTTTGAGTTGCACTTGCCTCTCGTCGGCCATTCACAGGATCTGTCTGGAGAGTTGCTAAATCATTAGTATCAAGAGAGCCGTCAAAATCAACGTTTTGGTCTCCAACCGTTGGAGTATCACCAAGGGTAACAGAAACCGGATCTCCAGAATTAACGCCAGTAGCTGGAACTGTGCCGGTGACGATAACCAAGAAATCGTCGTCAGCTGGGACATCCACTGTTTCAAAATCTACATTACTGGGATTTAAGAAGGCTGTCCCATCGAATGTGTAAACCTCGTCAGACTCGATCGTTCCATTACCATTTTCATCGTATTCAACGCGAATATTACCGGCTGGGATTACGTCAAAATTCTCTGTACCAACATTTGTTGGAACACTGATCTGGTTTGTGTCGTTACCAGTATTGGTAACAGTGAAGGAAAAATCTAGGGTATCGCCGGCTTCAACAGCGCCACCATCCCGGTCAACTATTTGATCTGGTACTGCTGTAATACCTGCGACTTCCGCAACTGTAATAATGACAGTATTGGAGATCGCATCAATCTCATTACCATCAGGATCTTCGTAAGTTGCAGTTGCCCTATTGTTAATAGGCGTGCCAGCCGCTGTTCCGAGGGCTAAAACTTGGGGAATAAAGTGGAAGTTCCCCGTTACTAGCAGGCCGGCGACAAGGAAGGGAGAGACTGATCTTGACCACTTGGGCGATCGCTTGGGACTAGACAAAATTTTATATCCTCACATTCTTGGATAGGAGTTAACTGTTAAGGAAAAGCGTCCTTGGGGAGGAGAAATCACGATTTGGTGAAAACCTATCTGAGAAAGTGCAAGATCAAAATAATTTGATCCATCTTCCCCAATCTACGCTTCTACGTATTCACCAAACATTAAATCTCAACTCCTTAAGTAGGAAAAGCTTTTTTTACGAAAAATACAACTTCTCCGGATCTCACGTACCTAACAATACAGGAGAATTTAAAAAAGCAGTAAAAGTCAAGCACTTTTGCGTAGCTGATAAAATCATGATCGGCGAAAAGACAAATGATTCTTCACAAAGTAAAGAATTAAAGAATTTTTTCTGCAAAAATCAGGCATGACTTTGCCCGGCCTTAATAGAGAAATGTATGGGAGCAGGTCATGAGGTATTGAAGTAATACATTGTTTTTTGTAAATGGAACCCACAAAACTGCAAGTCCAAAACCAAGAATAAATCATCTACGTACGTATTGTTTTATGATGATATAGGATTCCCATTTCAACGAAAAAACGATCAAAGCTTTCAAAAAAAAATCGGCTTGTCTGTCATCTAAGATATTTTTGAGACTGGTTTTGTCCCAAAATTCTGCGGCCTCACAACTAGTTTGGGCATTTGCAATAGTGTCAAGCTTTCGGCTAAAGCATTGGAGAAAAGGCTGTATGTGATTGGATAGATTGGGTCATAGTGTATATAGATGTTGCGTTTGAGCTATGCGGTCTTTAATTAAGAAGCTGGCCATTTTTTCAACATCGCTGAGGCGCTCAGCTCTAATCAACCGCAAACATATTTGTTTGTCGAAGTACTGGTTTCTGATTTGGGTAGAGACGGCGGGCTCAAGGGATGTGCTGGGTGAGCGTTTTTTTCTAGTACTGTCCCAACTCATGACATCGAAATCAAGGTTATATTGTTGTTGTATTTCTTAGGGTTTTAAATCAAATCTGAGGGGTCTGGCTTAGGGATTATTCGGGTGCATCGCGGTGAGTTAATGTCTTGATAACTGTCGATCATGTATTTCGTGTTTTCGAAAGCCTAATAAAGTCTTTCTAGGGTCAATTTCTAAGCTTATCTAGGAAAATATTTATCTAAGAATAAGCAAAGATTTTGGGTCTTTGATTTGGTAATCAACTAACAATGGTGAAAGGCTTGGCTTGGGTATGATCACTTGTCAAGATTTAGCCAAAGGTTATGAAGTGTAAATTGTGCTTTTTCTGTTTTTTTTTGAGATATG
This sequence comes from [Limnothrix rosea] IAM M-220, assembly GCF_001904615.1. Classification (NCBI taxonomy): domain Bacteria; kingdom Bacillati; phylum Cyanobacteriota; class Cyanophyceae; order Chroococcales; family Geminocystaceae; genus Picosynechococcus; species [Limnothrix rosea] IAM M-220. The sequence goes on along the minus strand of NZ_MRBY01000001.1, from coordinate 21,263 downwards.
GTTAAGGGAAATTCACTGCTCTAGGTAAGACATCTATGTGTTGAGGTTTAGGGCTTGGGGTATGCAATGTCCTACTTACGCCGAAGTCATAATGTGATGCGTTATTGCGCTAATGGCAAACTAGGGGATGAAATTGTTCCGACATTATCTCGGGTGGCATCTCTAGATATTTTGTTTTGTTTTGATACGACGGGTAGTATGTACCGTTTTTTGGAACGGGTACGCGGTGAGATATCTCACTTGTCGCAGGTGATTCGGGATTACATTCCGAAGTCAAGGGTAGGGGTCTTAGCCTACGGGGACTATTGTGATGCAAGGACTACCTACGTGACAAGGGGTTTGGATTTTACTGCGGATATTAGTCAGGTTTCTCGGTTTCTTCTGGGCACTAAAAAAACGGATGGTGGTGATTTTCCTGAGGCCATTGAGGAGGCTTTGTTTCGGGCAAATCAGATGGATTGGCGGCTGGGGAGTAGGCGGGCGATCGCCCTGATTGGGGATGCACCGCCCCATGGTGTGATTGATTCGGTAAAAAATTGTAAATATGGGCATTTTTGGCGGCAAGAGGTTCAGGTTTTGAAGCGTAAGGGCATTAAGCTTTATGCGATTCAGTGTGGTCGGCATCGGGATACGGAACGGGTTTTCCGGGAGATGGCACGGGAAACGGGTGGTGTTTACCTGAACTTGGCTCATATTAATGATTTGGTGGATTTGTTGATTGGGATTTGTATGGGGGAAGTGGGTTTGCTGATGACGTTTCATGAGCAACTACGGCGATCGCAGCAATTGACGACATCGAAAAAAAGTTTATTAAATTGTCTGGGTTCTGGCTCAGGGGAAGGGTTATTGCCGTGAACTATTATGAGATTTTAGGGGTTCCGGTTAGTGCGACCCAGAAAGAAATTAAGCAGGCATATCGCAAAAAAGCCATAGAAATTCATCCAGATAAACTCAGTGGTGACACGGCACAATCTCTACGTCAGTTGGCTGAGGAAAGGTTGAAAGAGCTTAATCTGATCTACGAAATTCTGTCTGAGCCGTCTCAACGGGAGGTTTATGACGATTCTCTGAATGACGATCGCCGTCAGGCATTGATTAGGGAGATTGATTATTTTTGTGATTTGGGGGAACTGGAGCAGGCGGTGGCGATCGCCAAAAATTTGTATGGGTTGTTTCCAGAAGACAGTGAATGTGGCGATATTCTTGCAGAGGTGCAATATGCGCTGGCTGTTGCCTTGTCCGAATCCGTCGAAGTGCAGGATCTATCCCTTGTCGAAACCTATTTAAAGCAGGCATTAGCTGTTGTCCATTCCCGTGAGTTGCGAGCACAGATCGAAGCTGATCTAGCACTTTTACAACATCGAAAAACAACGGCAGCAGCCGAGCAACCCCATTACACGACGACGACTAACGAAGAGACGATTACAACGGCGCGAGCAGTACGGCTATTACAAGCTGGAGAGGCGGGTATTCGAGCATGGAATTTATTTCGCCAATGTGAAACCTATGTGCCGGATCTAAGTGGCGTTGATCTCAGTGGTGCGGATTTGAGTGAGACGAATTTACAGGGGGTAAAACTCCACAAGGCAAAGTTGGCGGGTGTGCAGCTTACGGGGTCGAACCTTGATGGGGCGGATTTGTCGGAGGCGGATCTGTCGGGGGCGATCGCCGATCAGGCCAGTTTTATTGGGGCAAATCTCGATAGCGTGCAGTGGATTGACGGCAGCTTTAAAGGGAGTGATTTTTCCGAGGCAAAATTTGATAAAGCGACATTAAATCACGCTAATGCACAGCAGGCGATTTTTTGTGCGGCAAGTCTAAAGCAGGTGCAATGGCTCGAGGGAAATCTTGACGATACTCACTGTCACAAAGCTGATTTTTCTGGCGCGATTTTGACCAATACGAAGGCGAAAAAAAGTGTTTTTACCGAAGTCACTTTAGCCAATGCCCATTGGGAAAATGCCAATTTGAGTGATACCGATTTTTCTGGAGCGGATCTCGGTCGAGCTGAACTGACCAACGCCAATTTGCAGGGGACAACTTTTACCCAAGCACAGTTGGTCGGCACAAACCTCAACGGCAGTAATATCGCCTCTGGCAAAAGTTATTCTTATCATCATGTCGGGATTGATTTTGCGGGTTCTGATTTATCCTGTGCAACGTTGATTGGGGTCAATCTTTGTAAGTCGAATTTTAGTGATGCCAAGCTGCAAAACACAAAATTTGACCACGCCGATTTAGGAGGTTGTAGTTTGGCAAATGCGGCGATCGCTAACACGAGTTTGCTCGGCACAAATTTACGGGACGCGGATCTGACTGGCACAAAGTTTTATTTTGCTTACGTTGACATCGAAACTAATATTTCCGGCGCAAAAGGCATCTAATCAGGCTTACCGTAACCGCCACCGCCGGGTGTTCTAATTTCTAGGCGATCGCCGCTTTTCATTTCCACTTCAACGGTTGAATCTAATTGAGATTCTGTACCATCCGCGCGAATTAATTTATTTTCACCAGTTTTTGCTGAATTACCGCCGTTTAAGCCAAAGGACTGGATTTTACGGCGGCTGGATAAAATGGCTGCAGTCATCGGTTCACGGAATTGTAGGCGACGACTCACTCCATCACCACCGTGAAATTTGCCTTTGCCACCACTATTTTTACGAATCGAAAATTCTTCCAAAAGCACAGGGAAACGCCATTCGAGCACTTCAGGATCAGTGAGTCGGGAATTGGTCATATGGGTTTGCACAGCGTCTGTGCCGTGAAAGCCTTGCCCTGCACCTGATCCCCCGCAAATGGTTTCGTAATATTGGTACTTTTCATTGCCAAAGGTAAAATTGTTCATCGTGCCTTGGGATGCGGCTAAAACCCCTAACGCGCCATAAAGACAATCGGTAATGTTTTGAGAAATTTCCACATTGCCCGCCACGACCGCCGCGGGGTAAACGGGATTTAGTAAACAGCCTTCAGGGACAATTACCTTAATGGGTTTAAGACAGCCGTAATTTAACGGAATATTGTCTTGGACAAGGGTGCGAAAAACGTACAAAACCGCCGCTTGGGTAACAGCTTTCGGGGCATTGAAATTTGTCTCTGATTGGGGAGAAGTGCCCGTAAAATCAACGGTGATTTTTTCTTGTTTATGATCGATTTGAATAGAGACGGATAGGCGATCGCCACCATCCAGCTCCAAGCTAAATTCACCATTTTTCAGGGTCGGGATAATCTTTTTTACGGCAGCTTCGGCATTGTCCTGAACGTGTTGCATATAGGCTTGCACCGTTTCTAAGCCATACTGAGCGACGATACGATGCAGCTCCTGAACGCCTTTTTCGTTAGCGGCAATTTGGGCTTGGAGATCGGCAATATTTTGGGTGAGATTGCGGACGGGGTATTCGGCTTCGGTGAATAATTGAGTAACGGCTGCTTCTTGGAAAATGTTGTTTTTAACCAGCTGGAAATTGTCGATGAGGATGCCTTCTTCAGAAATGGTGTGGCTTTGGGGAGGCATGGATCCCGGCGTAATGCCGCCAAGATCGGCGTGGTGTCCACGGGATGCGACATAGAAAAGTGGTTGGGGAAATCCCCCTAAATCCCCCTTTGAAAGGGGGACTTCCGGAGAGAAAACAGGGGTGATAACAGTAACATCGGGGAGGTGTGTGCCGCCGTTGTAGGGATTGTTAAGCATATACACATCGCCCGGTTTTAAGTCATTTCCCTTCGCTTGAATGAGACTGTAAATGCTTTCGCTCATTGATCCCAGATGCACCGGAATGTGGGGCGCATTGGCAACGAGATGACCCTCCTGATCGAAAATTGCACAGGAAAAATCGAGGCGTTCTTTAATATTTACCGAGTAGCTCGTATTTTGTAAGGTCACGCCCATCTGCTCGGCGATCGCCCGAAAAAGATTATTAAAAATTTCGAGCTGCACAGGATCCGGTTCATTGATGTCTGATATCTGATATCTGATAACTGATAACTGTTCACTGTTCACTGTTTCAAGAACGAGATGGTTGTATTCAGTAACTTTTCCTTGCCAACCCCATTCGATCACGTTTGTTCCGGTGCTTTCAATGATTAACGCTGGGCTAGAAATTACATCGCCGGGTTGTAAGTTTTCTCGTAAATAAATTGGGGTATCTCGCCATTGACCTCCGCTGTACATTTGCACAGTTTCCACTGGTTTTGGAGGATGAGGCGATCGCCGAGTGATTTCTTTCTCAGTTGCCGTTTGAGTTTCACAAATTAATTCGAGAGTAACCAATTCAACGATTAGAGGTTTGTCTGGCAGGGTAAACCCGTAGCGTTGCTGATGAAGGGTTTCAAAGGCTTGGCGCATCGGTGCTAATTCATCAAAATCCACAATTAAGCTGGAATCTGTCCCCTGATATTTTAGGTGAACTTTTTTCTGAGTTTGGGAAGCCTCCGACGACACCTTTTGCTGGGCTAATTCCTGTTGGGCAAGATCTTGCAACTGTAAAAATTCTTGCTGGAGCGTTGCGATTAGAGCCGGATTTAAGGGCATTTCCAATGACTTTTCTTTGAGAATCCGCACCTCCGCCAGCCCAATCCCGTAGGCAGACAGCACTCCCGCAAAGGGGTGAATGAGAATCCGTTTCATCCCCAAAGTTGCGGCGATCCCACAGGCATGTTGACCGCCAGCCCCGCCGAAACAACACAGCGTATAGTCACTTATGTCGTAGCCCCGTTGGAGGGAAATTTGTTTAATGGCATTGCTCATGTTGTCCACGGCGATCGCCAAAAATCCGGCGGCAATTTCTTCTGCGTCTTGACCAAGATTTTTTGCTAACTGCTGAAATTTTTGCAGAACAATTTCTTTATTTAAAGGTTGATCACCATTACGCCCAAACACCTTCGGGAAAAACGCTGGCTGAATTTTGCCGAGCATCACATTACAATCCGTCACCGTCAGCTCACCGCCTTTGCCATAACAAGCAGGCCCCGGATTTGCCCCCGCCGACTCCGGCCCCACTCGAAACCGCGCCCCGTCAAACTGCACCAGCGAACCGCCCCCCGCCGCCACGGTGTGAATTGCCATCATCGGTGTCCGCAGCCGCACCCCGGCAATCTCTGTTTCTAGGCTCCGTTCATATTCGCCATCGTAGTGAGCCACATCCGTCGAAGTGCCCCCCATATCAAAGGTGATAATTTTCTCGAATCCGGCGATCGCCGCCGTTTTTACCGCGCCCACAATCCCTCCCGCTGGCCCCGACAGAATACTGTCTTTCCCTTGAAACTGACTTGCTTCTGCCAAACCCCCATTAGACTGCATAAACATGAGATTGATATCTCTTCCTCCCCCCTTTGACAAGGGAAGCTGGAGAGGATTATTTGGGTTGTCATAACCGATGGAGAATCCCCCTAAATCCCCCTTTGACAAGGGAAGCTGGAGAGGATTATTTGGGTTGTCGTAACCGACGGAGAATCCCCCTAAATCCCCCTTTGTAAGGGGGACTTTTTCCTGTAAAAAGCCAACCACTTGATCAACATAGCGACGCAAAATTGGTGACAAATAAGCATCCACCATCGTTGTATCGCCGCGACTAACGAGCTTCATCAGCGGACTAACTTCGTGGGAAAGTGAAATCTGCGTAAAACCAATCTCTTTGGCGATCGCCCCAATTTTTTGCTCATGATCTGGATAGCGATAACTATGCATCAACACCACACCACAACTGCGGATGCCTAAGTCAAAAGCCCTTTGTAAATCCTGCCGAATCTGTTCCGTATCTAAAAGTTGAAGAATGTCACCATGGGCATCGAGCCGCTCGTCCGCTTCAATAACCTGTTCGTAAAGCATTTCCGGCAACTGAATATTGAGCGCAAAAATATCTGGGCGATGTTGATAGCCAATGCGCAGCGCATCTCGCAATCCCTGCGTAATCACCAAAACAAGGCGATCGCCCTTCCGCTCCAGTAGGGCATTCGTTGCTACCGTTGTCCCCATTTTGATCACTTCGATTTGATTTAGGGGAATCGCTTCATCCGACGCTAAACCTAAAATATTTCGTATACCTTGCACCGGCGCATCGGGGTAAAGCTCAGGATTTTCCGACAATAATTTATGGGTAATAAGCTCGCCCGTTGGGGATTTCGCGACAATATCGGTGAATGTGCCACCCCGATCAATCCAAAATTGCCACACAGAAGACATTACTTGCGCGCTCATTATGTTTTTATTGCTTTAGTTCGGAATTTTTTATTAAAACCTAAATTAGTGGGCGATCGCCGCCCGCCACAACTAAATTATTTCTGTAATATTCAAAAAACCCCCATGCCCCTCACACCATGACAACCCCTGCGAAGGCAAAGGCTATGTGCCAATTCGCGACTGTGTCGGCAAAAGCCAATACGAATCAACCTGCCCCATGTGCGGTGGTACAGGCAAAACAGACTAACACAACCCCTTAGCACCGATTCACCCATCACATCATCACGAACCACAGCACGAACCCCATAAAAAACAAATTTAGTATCAAAAACCCACGTTCATGGCAACCGATGCCTGCTAAGATTTGTGAAGGCTAGTAAGAGAATCCCGAAAAAAGCAGTTTTGTCAATACCTAAATGGCGGAAAGAGTCCAAAAAATCCTTGCGCATTGGGGAATCGCTTCCCGACGTAGTGCAGAAAAAATGATTACCGCTGGACGTATTACGCTCAATGGCGTACCTGTCCAACTAGGTGACCGTGCTGATCCCAGCATCGACGAACTTTGTGTCGATGGCAAAAAAATCAGCCCCAGCCACCGTCCCCATAATCATTACTATCTGATTCATAAGCCAAAAGGAGTAGTCTCTACCTGTCGCGATCCCCGCGATCGCCCCACAGTTCTGACACTATTGCCTCAAAACTTACAGGAAGGACAAGGAATGCACCCCATTGGTAGACTTGATGCCCAATCTACTGGTGCCCTGCTGCTCACCAATGACGGTGATTTAACGCTCGCCCTCACCCATCCCCGCTATCATGTCAGCAAGCGTTATCGCGTTTGGCTAAAGGGTCGAGTTCCCGATAGCATCCTTACCCAGTGGCGTAATGGCGTAATGCTCGATGGCAGAAAAACTCTTCCGGCGGAAATTACGCTAAAAAAAGTTAACCAAGATAAAACTTGTGTTGATATTATGCTTACCGAAGGAAAAAATCGTCAGATCCGCCGTGTCGCCGAACAGCTTGGCTATCCCGTGATTAGTCTGCATCGTTTTGCCATCGGCGATATTCATTTAGGGAATCTCAAACGGGGTCAATCCCGTCCTCTGACGACCATCGAACTTCATCAACTCCAACAACATATTCACCCTCAAGCCTCACCAAAATTGCCCGTTTCGCACCGGGAGCATTCAGTATGAAGGAGACCACCTCGAATATTTTGATTCAGCAGCAAGAGCGCCTTACTGAAATCGGCAGTCTGCTCCAAAATGCCCGTCTTGCCAAAGGCTGGAGCCTTGCTTTTGTCGCGCGCCAAACAAAAATTCGTGCCACTCTGCTTCAACATATCGAAGAGGCAGCGCTGGATAGATTACCGGAACCTGTTTATATTCGGAGTTTGCTCCAACGCTATGGAGAATGCCTCGGTCTTGATGCCCAGGCGATCGCCTTGACATTTCCCATAGACGAAAATCCCCACGGTTGGAAATTACCTTTCTGGCAACGGCTATCACTACAGTTTCACCTCCGTCCAGTACACCTCTACGTCGTGTATTTGGTCGTTATCGTGACGACTGTACAGTCCCTTGCGAATAATCTGCGATCGCCACAACTCAGTCTTGATCCACAGTTAGAAACGCCCACCGAAGTTACGCCTGATACGCCTCCTATCCAAGCCCCTACCGCTCCCGTGCCGACCTCCCAAGCATCGGTTAATCCGGGCACAGCTTTAGTCGATAGTTTGCCAAAATCTATCACGAGCCCAGTAGAATCCGTTGTTGTCGATATTAAAACCCAAGAGTCGGCTTGGATGCGCGTCGAAGTCGATGGCGAAACAGCCTTTGAAGGGACATTACCGGAAGGAACCGAAAGGCAATGGGTTGTCGATGAAAGTATCAAAATTCGCACAGGTAATGCTGGTGCTGTCCTCATTACCATCAATAACGAAACACCTCAGCCCTTGGGTGAACCGGGCGCAGTGGAAGAGTTTACCTACCAAGCCCTTGCTGATGATGCAACGCGGATTGAACGAACGGCTTCTTAATAAAACCTGAGTTCGGTTTAAGCATGGTCTGGAATGACGACGCGGCGACAGGGAGAGCGAGGGATGGGGCGATTGTTCATCCAAAAATTCTAGGAGTCAAAAAATGCGCATTTGAATGTTTTACTCCCTCCCCGCGTCTCTCCTTCCCCGCGTCCCCCTCTCCCAATGTCCCTGTGTCTTCAAGGCATTCAGATCACTCCTTAACCCGAACTGACGTTAATAAGTGCCATCGACTGAAGAGTTAATTTTTGGAGTCGTTTAAGTTTCGACTGAGTTGATAGATACGCCGCTTGGGTATTTGTAATTCGTTGGCGAGTAAACGGCTAGCTTGGGATGGGCTAACGCCTGCATCAAGTTGTTTTTGAAGTTCTTCTAGAATCTCCGCATCGGTAATTTCTGTGGTTTCGGTGCGTGATTGACCTGCAACGATCAGCGTAAATTCTCCCTTGGGTGCTTGGGTTTGGTAGTGGGCGATCGCCCCCTGAATGGTTCCTCGCCAAAATTCTTCGTGGAGTTTCGTCAGTTCTCTAGCGCAGACAATGGGGCGATCGCCGCCAAAATAATCTTGAAATTCCTGCAGCGTTTTGAGGACGCGGTGGGGCGCTTCGTAGAAAACAATTGTTTTGGGTTCTGTTTTTAATTGCTCTAGCTGCTGTAAACGGAGCTTTTTTTTATTGGGTAAAAATCCGGCAAAGACAAATTGCTCTGGTGATAACCCCGATGCCACTAAGCCGGTGAGCACCGCACTCACACCCGGTATGGGAATTACGGTAATCCCTGCGGCGATCGCCGCAACGACAAGTTCATAGCCGGGATCGCTGATGCCCGGCATCCCCGCATCGCTCACAAGGGCGATCGCTGTGCCTGTCTGTAATTTTTCGATGAGCTGTCCCGACCGTTGTTGACGATTGTGGTCGTGGTAACTGATTTGGGGCGTTGTAATTTGAAAATGCTTCAGTAATTTTCCTGTGTGGCGCGTGTCTTCTGCGGCAATGAGATCCACGGCTTTCAAGGTGGCGATCGCCCGAAAGGTCATATCGTCGAGGTTCCCAATGGGAGTGCCGACTAGGTAGAGCGTGCCATCAGTCATAAGAGAATGCGGAATTTATACTATCTGCGAGCAATACTAGTTTAGTTCTAGAAACAAAAGTCATTTTAAAAATGTGGCAATGAAACACAGAGGATTATTTGTGGGGTTAATGACCGGGGATTTATTGTATTTAGCCCATCGTCCCCCCCAAGGGAATGAAAAAGTGCAGGCTCTAGACTATTGCTTTACGGCGGGTGGCCCGGCAACAAATGCGGCGATCGCCTGTCATCATCTCGGTTCAGGGGCGACTTTACTGAGTTTTTTAGGCGAGCAAACATTCGGTTTACTCCTTGGTGAGGAACTAAAAAAATACGGTCTTCAAATTATTGACACAGCTCAAAACAGCGCATATGAACCACCTCTTTCTTCGATTATCGTGACCAAATCCACAGGCGATCGCGCGGTTATTTCCCGCAATACCAAGGGATTTATTCCGCATAATTTTGAGCATTTAATGCCGCCTTTAGAGGATTTTGATGTGGTGTTAATTGATGGTCATTTGATGGAAATCGGCGCGGCGATCGCCCAGCAAAGTCGAGAAAAAAACATTCCGGTGGTGGTGGATGGCGGGAGCTGGAAACCCAACTTTGAAACGGTTCTCAAAAATACAGATTTTGCCATTTGTTCTAATAATTTTCTGCCGCCCAACTGTAAAACTCAAAATGAGGTTGTGGATTTTTTAAAAAATTTAGGGGTTAAATCAATCGCGATTACTCAAGGGCAAGATCCAATTCGCTGGTGGCAGGGCGATCGCCACGGTGAAATTCCAGTCCCAAAAACTAAAGTTGTGGATACGTTAGGGGCAGGCGACATTTTCCACGGCGCATTTTGCCATTACATTCTCCAACAAGACTTTGCAACAGCTTTGAGATCGGCAGCCGAGGTTGCCAGTTATGCTTGCCAATTTTTCGGGACGCGGCAATGGTTAACGGGGAATCGTTTCCGGAGCCAGTAGCCAGTCACAAATTTTCAGGGCAGTTGCCGGAGCCAGCAACACACCATTACGGTAATGTCCTGTTGCCAACAAAATATTTTGATAGCCCTGTAATGGCTGAATTACGGGTGCGCCTTGTCCTTCCGGACGGGGACGTTGACCAGACCAATGGCGCAAAATCTCCGCATTTTCCAGAGCCGGATAAAAGGCGATCGCCGCCTCCCATACTTTTTGAGCTAAGTCCTGATCTGCTGCCAAATTGCCTTCATCGTCAGGAAATTCCACCGTTGCACCCACCCAAAATTCGCCATCCCCTAAAGGCACAACATGAACATCGTTATAACTGACCACAGGCTGAAAATCAGGGGCTTGGTAATTGGGGATTTTCCCATGAAAGGCTTGTCCCAAAACAGGTTTCATCTGGAAGTCTGCCAGCAATGGTTTTGTAATTTCAAGGGAGCCTAACCCCGCCGAAATAATTAACCAATCACAGGAAAAAAGGCGATCGCCGGCCGTGACACTGACACAATTTCCCCCATCAAAATTTAATTTTGGGGACTCAATTTCAAAGGCTGTTTCAATACCCTTTTGCTGGGCAACTTCGAGTAAAGCTTGCACAAAAGGAACGGGTTGCACCTGAAAATCTTCGGGAGAATACACCGCACCAGCACAAATATTTTCGGTAATTTGCGGACAGGTTTCGTTAATGTTGCCTTGATCCCACAGCTCTAATTGCCATCCCCCATCGTGGCGTTTTTGTTGCAGATTTTCGAGCTTTGAAACATCGGTCTCTGCGTCAAACAGTTTTAAAATGCCGTCAGGATTGTGGGGAACAGGACATCCCGCTTGCTCTAATTCCTGCAACAACTCAGGAAAGCGTATCATACTCCGCCGCCGCAATTGCCATGCTCGACCCTTGGTTTTGCGGCTAATAATCCCCATCAAAACTCCGAGCGCTGCTCCCGTTGAACCCTGAGCTGGCGGCTGAGTATCGAGCAAAGTTACGTGAAATTCTGGGCGCAAACTCAACTCGTAGGCGATCGCCACCCCTACAACCCCAGCCCCTAAAATCACCACATTTTGGGTCATGGTTTAGCCTTTTACCTGAGCAATAACCGTACGATGGCGAGCGGTATTTTCTTCCAAATAGGGCGCATTAAACCCAGCTTTTACCAGCTCTGTTCCCACATCTAACGCAAAATATTGATCAAGATAGGGTTCGGTACTTTTCAACAGCGTCAAAATATAAGGCTTCATCGTGCGATACACTTCCGCCTGGGGATTCATGTCCATCATGGCAAAGTGACCACCGGGTTTGAGGATGCGTTTTGCTTCTCTAAAAATGGCGATCGCCGCGCTCTGGGGCAACTCATGAAACACCAAAGAACAAGAAACCAAGTCAACAGAATTGTCCGGCAAAGTCGTCGCTTCCCCTGCCGCATGGAGCCAAGTTAATTGCTTTTCAGCTTGAGCCGTACGATAACTTGCCACTGCGAGAAAATAGGGCGATAAATCAACCCCAGTCACCTGCGCGTCGGGAAAAAGTTCTTGCAATGCCTCTGTACTTAAACCAGCCCCACAGCCAATATCGACAATGGTTTCAGGAGCTTCGGGTAATTGTGCCTTGAGAATGTTGTGATAGCTCTCTCGCAATAGGCGATCGCCCTCAATTGTCGGCTCCCCAAACAAAGTAGAATGCACAGCTTTTGAGGCACATTCAACTTCTAACGCCGGTTCCCAACCGAGATTACCCTCATCGTAGGCGTGGAATGAAGTGGTGTAATAGTCGGGATATTTTAGATTAGAATTTGTGATTTTTTCCAGATCCGGCTGCCAATTGCGTTGTTGAAGTTCTGCAACCGTTTTCCGCCAAGGCACACCCAACTTTTCCGCCCGGGTAATCATCATGTGGCGAGCACGATTTTTCGCAAAGTCGGCAAGGGGACGCACCGATAAAATACGGTTCACTAATTTAGAACGAAAGTCAGTTTCCTTGGTAGGCGTACTTGCAGTCATAGCTTGTGGGGTATAAAGATTTTGGGCGAATTAAATTTTGAGCGAATTAAAGAATTTTTAAAATAAACCCTATTTTAAAGTTCCAGCCGTTGATTATTTTCTTTACGACAAAATGTTGCGAGATTTCCCAGAGGGCGATCGCCGCTACCGACTTGAATCTCTGGGAGCCTTCGTTACCCTAGACATTAGCTGTAAATGTAGGGTGAAATATGTCGATTCAGACACCAGATTGGGTTAAATCAGCGGTTTTCTATCAAATTTTTCCAGACCGTTTTGCCAAAGCCGAACCGCCCACTCCTTCGCCCGCGATGCAAGTGCCCCTTGAACCGTGGGAGAGTCCGCCAACGCTACAGGGTTATAAGGGTGGCAACCTCTGGGGCGTAATCGAAAAGCTGGATTATCTCAAAGATCTCGGCATTACAGCCATTTATCTCACACCAATTTTCCAGTCTGCTTGTAATCACCGCTACCACACCCACGATTACTATCAAGTTGACCCAATGTTAGGCGGCAATCGTGCCCTCAAAGTTTTGCTGGATGCGGCTCACAAACGGGGCATGAAAATTGTTTTAGATGGTGTGTTTAACCATGCTAGTCGCGGCTTTTTCTTTTTTAATGACATCCTCGAAAATGGCCCCCATTCTCCTTGGCTTGATTGGTTTCAGGTGACGGATTGGCCGGTGTCTGCCTATGACGGTAATTTTCCGGCGAATTATGTGGGCTGGGTTGATAATCGCTCGTTGCCCAAGTTTAATCATGAGAATCCACAGGCGCGGGAATATATTATGCGGGTCGGGGAATATTGGGCGGAGTTTGGTATCGATGGCTGGCGGTTGGATGTGCCGGAGCAAATTGAAGTGGAGGGCTTTTGGCAGGAGTTTCGCGATCGCCTCAAAAAAATCAATCCTGATCTTTATATTGTCGGCGAAATTTGGTTTGATGCCAGCCCGTGGCTGGACGGCACACAGTTTGATGGCGTAATGAATTATCTGTTTACCAGAGAGGCGATCGCCTTTGCGGGGGGCGAAAATATCGTGCCCGAACTGATGGAAAAACCTTTTCACCGTCAATATGAACCGATTAATGCCGCCGAATATGACCGTCGCATTCAGCATCTTTTGGGCTTGTACGATTGGGAAATTCAGCTCACCCAAATGAATCTTTTGTCGAGCCATGATGTTGCACGGTTGTTCACGGTTCTCGGCGGTGAAACTGAAAAACAAGGGGCGATCGCCACCGCCATTGCAGGCGTGAAATTGTGTGCGGTTTTGCTCATGACTTTTCCCGGTGCGCCCTCCATTTATTACGGTGATGAGGTGGGTTTAGGGGGCGGTATTGATCCCGATTGTCGGCGGGTTTTCCCCCGCGAAAACGATTGGCAACCGGACATTACCGAGTGTTATCGCGAGTTAATTCAGTTGCGACGGCGTTTCCCTGCGCTACAACGCGGTACTTACAAATTTCTGCTCGCAGAGGGCAAAGTTTACGGGTTTAGTCGTCAACTCCAAACAGAGAATTTTACCCAAACGATTCTCGTTTTTGTTAATGCTGGACTAGAAAATTATCACGGTAAAGTGTCGCTAGATTCTCTAGGAAAATTTGAGGCGATCGCCACCCTTTACGGTAACGGCAGTGAGCTAACGAAGAACCAACTTGCGCTGAAATTACCCGCCCGTGACAGCATGATCCTTGAACTCAAACAATGATTCATCCCTAAATTTACTAAATTTACGCCAGCACCTGACGAAACAAATTAGCCCAGCGTTCTGCCCCAACTTCCGGATACCAGTCAGCCGAATTTGCGTAGGACGCTTTGCTGGCAGCGGTTAATTTTTCTGGATTGCTAATGTAGGTCAGTAGAGCTTCGTAGAGTTTTGCCTGATTGCCTGCCTCAAAAATTATGCCGTTATCTTTGACAAGATCAGCTGCCGAACCGACCGCATCAGAACAAACAATCGGCAATCCCGCCCCAACAGCTTGATTCACAACGACACCCCAACCGTCGTAACGACTGGGCAAAACAAAAATGTCCGCTTCATTAAAAAATTTCGGTAGGGTTTCAGGGGCTTGAAATCCCTTGTAAATTACTTTTTCTTGGGTTTTTTCTGGAATCGCTGCCATAAATTCCGGCAGTTCAGCCTCACGACCGACAAGGGTTAATGTGGCGTTAAAACCTTGGTCAATAATTTGGGAAAAGGACTGTAGCAATAGATCAACGCCTTTGCGGGCAATCATCTGACCACAAAAGAAAATATTAATGGGGTCTCTGGGACGTTGGGGAATATTATCTTGAAAGTTTCTGAGGGTGCAGTAGTACGGAATGGGATGAACGGGCATGTTGGGATAACGCTGTTTGTAGTCTTCTACGGCAGCAGCACCAATGGCAGCGATCGCCTGACAATTACTAAGAGAATCAGCAAAGTTTTTTTGCATTTTTCCTTTTACGCCGGTTGCAGCACCGACTATTTTTTCACCCCAAAACACACAGGGAATTTTGCCAGCTTGGGTACGGAGAATCCATTGGGATACCGAGCTTTGATAGCCATTGAGTACAACCACATCGGTGTCGGCAAAATTTGGCAAATGCCAGTTTATATGGAAGCGCGAGGAACCCCACCGCAGATCTTTACCGGGTAAAACGGATTCATAAGCTTGCAATTCTTTTTGCGGCCATGGCGAGTCATCCACCGTCATTTCGAGGTACTTCACCTGCAAATCAATATCAGGGCGGGCGGCGATCGCCGCAAATAAATCCCGCTGATAGGGCGAGGGCAAAATTGAATAAAACGTGGCTCGAATGGGTGACTGGCTCATAAATTGATGGAATACCGCGCTGTTATTTTATCGGAGAATTCTCAGGCTGATACAGTGAGTTTTTGGAGGGATTGACTTAAATATTCAAGGGAAAATTGCGGTTTCGGTTGAATAGCATCAGCAAATTTTTGTAAAAGCTCTGGTTGGGATTTCAGTTGCAGGAGCGATCGCCGAATTTCTTCGCCACTAACATCCGATAAAACAACCCCATCCTCACCATCTGTCACCACATCACCACAACGATTTGAGGCAATAATTGGCAGTTGCCAAGCTTGGGCTTCTAGCTGAGTGAGGCCAAAACCATCGGATAAACTGGGAAATAAAAACACATCCGCTTGTCGGTAATAATTTGCGGTTTCACTACGGGGCACTGAGCCGACCCAGTGAATATTTTTTCGATTGTGAAATTCTTCTGGAATATTAATTTGTTGGCTGCCCACAAACCAAAACTCAATGGTTTCATCGTCAACCAATGGGGCGATCGCCTCTAAACAAGCCCGAATCCCTTTCCGCAGCGTAATTAATCCTAAAAATAAAACCCGTAGAGGTCGCTCTTTCGTAAATTGCGCCGGATACTTTCGTGTAAAATCATCAACATTTTTAGGGGCTTGATAAACTAGCGGCACAACCTTAATTTTCGTCTCCTCAACACCACCTTTAACTAATAATTTTTTCGACCATTCAGAATTCACTAAAATACGATCACTTAGCTCACATTCCAGTTGCCAATCTTGCCAATATTTTTGCGGTACAGGCTGCCAATCAGGAGCAAGAGTTTGGTCTTTTTGAAATTCCTCAATAACGATTTTTTCCTCTTCAACTCCGGGATCAATTTGACCTAAAATAGTTTGCCAGCCTTGGGATTTTGCATATTTAAAAATTTCTAATGCCGCATAACTATAGGAAAATAAAATCTTTTTGTGGTGAGGATTTTGACTTGAGAGTTGCTTGAGCTTTTTGATAATTTGTCCTTGATACCAATTGTTCCGAGAAATCATTCTCGGCCAAGATTCAGTTCTTTGTAAACGTTGCTGTACTTCAAATAAAATCAGTTGATTGGTAAAGCTATAAACTTCAGTATTTGATAGGTTAGGATGGTGGCGATCGCCCAAACTTTTTAAACTACTAACCGGAATTTTTTTCACTAGAGACTCAGGCTGTACCCAAGCATCCGTCAGCAAAGCTCCTAGTTGACCCGCTTGCTTTAAGGCTCTAGGAATTGAGTAATGTTCCCTTGCCCCAAGCTGACAACAGAACCATGTTGTATCATTTTTTGTTGGGTGTGTCACAGATAAATCCAATGCGCTAAAAGATCAAAAATAGTGATTAAACCTAAGCTATTTAAGTAATTTTTTCAGGAATCGGTTGACGTTTTAATCTCAAAAAGTCATTTAAACTATTTGCTTTAACGACAGCGCGATATTGACGATTATCAAATACTAGGCTTGGAATATTGATCAGTCCTTTGCCAATCCCTGCAAAACGATTATTCCGGATTAGCCACAAAATACGACTTACTGTCTGACCAATACCAATCCACCACAGTAATACAGGATATCTTAAATAGGTCAATAAAATTTGATTGCTAATGCTCGCTGCTGTAATTTTCGGATTACCATGACGCGCTAAATTTGTATCATGAAAAACCCTCAACCAAGGACTCACCAAAACACGCCAACCTTGGTCGTATAAACGCAAAGATAAATCGACTTCTTCCATGCCATAGGCGACAGGTAGCTCAACATAACCCCCCGTATTAAGAAATAATTCTCTGCGATAGGCACAACCGCAACCCACAAAAGAATGTTCCCATTGAGCTTCATGACGTTCCGGCAAAATGGTTTCATCTCTGTGATAAATTGCTGCGCCAATCACTGCTGCTTTTGGATATTTTTCAAACAGACTTAATAGCCGTGCAAAATAGTCTTTGTCTAGGGGATAAGAATCATCATCAAAACTCGCAATAATGTTATGTTTTGCTTTTTTTATGGCCTTATTCCGACCTCCTCCCGGCCCCACGCGGCGATCGCCTTCAATAATCACAATATCTATCGAGTCGTAGTTTAGCTTGTCAAGGACTGGTTTAGTCACCGTTTCACCGTAGTCAATGTGCACCACAATCTCCGCTGGCTGGGGATCGCAGGCGACAATCTTTTCGATGGCAACCACCAAATCATCGGGTCGCTTGTAAGTTGGGATGACCACACTGATATCGCAAATCGTCATTTTTCCTGACCCTTTATCCGTAATACTTTTGCTGGATTGCCGACGGCGATCGCCTGCGCCGGGATATCTTTTGTGACCACACTGCCAGCACCCACAACCGCGTCATCACCAATATTTACACCCTTGAGAATCGTGACATTTGCCCCAATCCAAACGCGATCGCCAATAATGGTTTCTTTAGAGATTAACTCTTGTTCCAGTGGTGCTAACGCCGGGTCTAAACCATGGTCATGGTCGGTAATGTAGCAACCAGGTCCAAAACCGCAATTTTTGCCAATCACAATTAATTTTGCAGCATCAAAAAAACAATGGCGGTTGATATAGGTTTGCGCACCGATTTGAATTTTAGGTTTATCCGTTTTTTCACCACTACACAGTAACGTTACACCTCGATCTAAGGCACAATTTTCATGAATTTCAATATCATCAAAATTACGCGGAATCTCAATAGTTTGCAGCCGTGAATAGCCAGATAAATGGACTCCCCGTAGCTTGTAATAGTTATTCCGGTAACGGGACAATAAACCAGTATAAATTCGCTCTAACAAATCAATCATTATTCATTTCAGCTCGGCGAATGTTTTTGGGTTTTAGTAGAATTTAAAATTTCAAATAACCCTGCAATTTTTCCCGATACAACGGCCGGTAAATCCTTAACATTTCCTTGGGAACCAAATAACGCAGCAATAGAAAAAAGCTGAAGGAGAGTTAATTTAAAATAATCAGATAATTGCCGACGCTCTAGAATTTTAGTCATGACAAAGTGACGATTCACCAAATCCATTTGCGCCAAAACTTTCTGGCTATTTTTATGATCACCCGGCTGACTATCATGGAAAATCCTTGCTGTTCGAGCATTCAACAACTGCCACTTTTTTCCCACTGTCAAAGATAAAGTGACATCTTCCATGAGAGAATAACCCCTAAAATTTGAAGGGAATAAAGGTTCTGGCAAGGCTTCGCGACGATATAAAACGCAGGTGGTATTTAACCAGTCAACGGGTACAACTTCGGGTAGTTCTTCTCTATCTTCTGGCAACAAATTTAGCGCAGGGCCAAGACATTGTCCGGCATAACTTTCTCGCTTTTGACCTGACAAAATCTCGTAGAGCAGACGGCTAATGCGACCGGGCGGCGTATATTTTTGATTGGTAATCATGGCGTTAACGCCACCTACTTTTGGATCTGAATGGAGGGCTGTCCATAGTCGCTGTAGGCATTCGGGCTCTAGTAGAATATCGTCATCTAGTAGCCAAATCACTTCTTGGGTTGCTTCGGCGATCGCCTGATTTCGTTGCACCGCAGCCCCAAGCTTATCAGCACGAAAATACCGAATTTTAGTCTCCAAATTAGCAATCTTTTCACGACAGACTACTGCCGTAGATTCATCATCCGAGCCATCCACTACCACGATTTCATCGGGCTGAACCGACTGTTGCCCAAGACTTTCCAAGGTTCTGCGGAAAACCACTGCACGATTACGAGTTGGAATCAGTGCCGATATTGGCAAAATTTCAGCCATCACAAGCTCCAAACATTAACTAAGCCCAATCTTACTAAAAAGTTCTCGAAAACGATTTTCCCAAGTATGGTCTCGCAAAGCCCGCTCATATCCTGCATTCCGCAACTTTTCTGCCGCATCTGGATGTTCTAGATAAAATTTTGTTTTTTCCACCAGTTCTTCAGGGGAGCTATAGGTGTCAATTTCTTTGCCGATTTCATAAAACTCAGTAATTTCATCGGTATAGCCCGTCAGATAACAACTCCGGCATAAAGGTGCTTCAAAATCCCGCAAACGTACATGGGGAATCAACCCAGAACCCGGACGACCATTGCCCCAGACATTACTAAAATTTAGCACCACTTCATAGGACGAAAAAGTCTCAGGAATACTCTCCGCAAAGCCCTTTGCCGAACTGGTTAATTTGGCAATGAGCTGCTGATTTTGTTGACGATAAAGAAATTGTTCAAAAACATTAGCCCAGCCTTTGATTAAGCCGCGCTCATTTAATGTTTCACTAATAACATTGAGGTAACTTTTTAATCCCCCTAGTTGCGGAATTTCACGACCTAAATAGGAGCCTGTTGGTATTGCATCCTGCGGTTCGATAGAAGGTTCTTTGGGTTTTGGGGGGGCGATCGCCGCCTCATTTTCAGGAGGAGTCCAGCCCCAACTATTCCCATAAATATCTACCGGCACCTGATTATCCACTAAAGCCGCCAGATACATCGCCCGATCCGCATACCGCTGACCCACAAAACAAGCCTTTTTAGTACGTTTGCTGACCGCTACCGGAGCATACAAATCCGGATTACCTCCCATTTGCACCCAAATCGGATTTGCTCCGACACTCAAATATGAATCCCGCGCATGCTTTTCTGCATGCCAAGCAAAATCTACTGCTGCTGAAATTTCTTCAACAAGCTCAAACTGATAAATGCTATTGCAGTAAAAGTTGACAATAGGAATGCCTAATTTTTTTATTTCATCGAAGCCACTTGGATCAAAATGAGAATCGTAAAAATAACTGAGAAACAGATCGATACCCTGCTGTTGATGAACTGTTTTAACCTCATTAATTATTTGTTCCGTGAGCTTTGAGCGCATCGCCAACTCTTCCGAAGTAAAAGGCTTTTTTACCCCCATAAAATGGCTAGCCGGTAATAAGTCAACAGCTGAGATAACAACTTCATAGCCCAAATTTTCCAGAGCAGGCACAAAATTATCTATCCATAATTTTCCATAATAAAAGCGAGGGTTTAATGAATGTTGAATTGCAAGATAAATTCTTTTCATTTAGCAATTTTAATAACTCGAATTTATAGAAAGCATACATCTCCGAGCATATTATTTAGACTGTTTTTTTTCAATATGGTATTTGCTCTTATCTTCGAATAGATATGCAAAAGAGCTTTCGACTCTTCCATAGGTTTCAAAAATTTGAATGTACCTCTTATTGCCGATATTTTTCCCTAACAACATATCTTTTATCAGCCATGCCATGGAGCGTTTACCAAGATTAAATAGATCTTTCGTTAGATTTAGAGCTTGAGTCCCTACGGAGACTTCACCATATGAATATAAAGCTCGCAGTTGTGCACTACTCCTCGATATATTGCGATGTAACTGACAAAGGTAGGAGACTGTCATTCTCTTTTCTGGGATTTCGTGGGTAGCACCTAAGTTTGGAGAATACCAAAGTTCCCATCCTTGATTTTTAATCCTAAAAAAAATCTCCGTGTCCTCACCGGAGGTTAAATTTTTTCCTGTTCGTCCTATGAGGACAGGGTTTTCAATCCAACCCGATTCATACAAGGCTTTTCTACGACAAGCAAATGTTGCTCCAACGAGATAGATATTTCCTTTACCAGACCAAGCTTCTAGTTCCTCTGAGCCGAAGTCCATACGACAAAGAACGGTTTCACACATTTGTACAGTCGGTGTTGGAGGAACTAGATATTTTAGGGCAATGCGACCGCCGACTAGGCCGGCTTTGGGATGATTGTGAAAAAATCTGAGGGCTTCTTTACACCAGTTTGGCTTTTGGCGAATATCATCATCTACATAAATTAAAAATTCTCCTTTTGCTTTTTTTGCTCCAGTGATTCTGGCGTATCCAACTCCTTGCTTTTTTTCTAAAACATAATTTATGTTGACGAATTTACTAGTCTGCTGAAATTCTTCAACAACTTTCTTTGTTTCGTCTATGGAGTTGTTATCAACGACGATTAGTTCTACAGAGTTAATATCTGTATAGTCTTGATTCAGAATAGATAAAATACACCCTGACAGGAGCGAGGCATTATTATAGGTACAAATGATGTATGAAACGTCAGCCATAAACTTACTCTGTGAAATGTAAAGGTCAGGAAAATATTTTTCTTTTCAAGGAAGCTACTGTTTCTGCAACTTTACAGGGTAATCGCATCAAAATAAAAGACAGGAAAGGGGTAAAGTAAAGGAGCTTAT